>NZ_CP028921.1 GCF_003060865.1 Gemmobacter aquarius | reverse complement strand
TTCCTGATGACATCTCGGGCTCAAAGACTCTTCGTTGTCCCCGAGTAATAAAGTTCGGTGCCACGGTAGAAGCCCACATTTCCCAAGTAAGGCGCTGATTTCGCTGTCCTGACCATTATATTTCCTATATAAAACATGGTGTTGAAGGCTGCGAGGGGCGCGTTTCATGGATCACCCAGAGGGTGCGGGCTTGCAACGGGCAGATCGGGTGGATTTCGACCCTCGCGTGCGGCTGGAATTTCGCGGCACGCAGCTCAGTTCCGACGGCGGCCTTCTGGTGATGCGCGAGCTTGATGACGCGCTCGGGTTGTCCGATTTGGCGTCAGCGGCGCTGCGCGATACTCGCTCTGGCAAGAACACGGTCCATCGGCTCGACGGCCTGTTCCGGCAATCAGTCTTTGGGCGGCTGGCCGGATACGAGGATGTCAACGACGCCAACCGTCTCGCCTGCGATCCGGTCATGCGCCAAGTTGTCGGCGGCAGAGCGGTCGATGCACAAGCGGCCTCGGCATCGCAGATGGGACGGTTCGAGACCGAGACGCTGGCTCTGGCCGGGAACCGTGCCGCGCTGGCCGACCTGAACGGGCAATGGATCGACCGGTTCCATGACCGTAACGGGCTGAAGTACATCGTTCTGGACATGGACAGCTCGGTCAGCCCGACCCATGGCGACCAGGAAGGGTCCGCCTGGAATGGCCATTTCGACTGTAGCTGCTATCACCCCAACTTTCTGTTCAACCAGTTCGGGATGCTGGAACGCTGCGCCCTGCGCCATGGCAACGTCCACAGCGCCGATGGCTGGCGTGATGTTCTCGACCCCGTCATTGCGCGCTACGCGGAGCGCGACCTTGGTGGCAGGTTCTTCCGGGCCGATGCTGCCTACGCGATCCCGGCGATCTATGAGCGATTGGAAGAAGCGCGGTTCTTCTACGCCATCCGGCTGCCCGCAAACGCGGTCCTCAAGGACAAGATCGCGCATCGGCTAACGCGCCCTGTCGGGCGGCCGTCACTGACCAAGGTCAAGCGGTTCTTCGAGGAATTCGAGTATCAGGCGGCGTCCTGGGACAAGGAACGCCGGGTGATCGCCAAGATCGAATGGCATCCGGGCGAACTGTTCCCGCGTGTCGGCTTCATCGTCACCAACCTGCCGATGGAGCCGGACTGGGTGGTGCGGTTCTACAACCAGCGCGGCACCGCCGAGCAGCACATCAAAGAGGGCAAATACGCCTTTCGCTGGACGCGGCTGTCGTGCCGGAAGTTCCGCGACAATGAGGTGCGGCTGCAACTGCACGCCCTGGCGTACAACCTGGCCACCTTCTTGCACTGCATCGAGCTGCCCGAGGCCATGGCCGACTGGTCGTTGACCAGCCTGCAACTGAAGCTGATCAAGATCGGGGCACGTGTGGTCCGTCACGCCCGCACCATCACCTTCCAGCTGGCCGAGGTCGCTGTCACCGGCACGATGGTACGCGCCATCCTCGCCGCTATCCGCCGATTGCGAGCGCCACCGCTATGCGCATGATCGCGATCCACGCTCAAACTGAACGAAAGCGGCTGGACAGATCTGTCCGCTGCGCTGAAAAACGCCGCCCCTGGGCAAGGAAACAGCGGCTTCGCGGTCTGATCCGTCCAGATCCAGCAGTCTGCGCGACCGCAGGTGCCGCTTGCGGCAGAAAATCCTTGTCTAGCGCTCGGATACAGGCGATCTTCACCTCAAACGACACGCCACTTGGGGAATGCAGGTAGAAGCCCCCATGAATAAATCGCTCATCATTTTCGGCATCGTCAACATAACCTCGGACAGTTTCTCCGATGGAGGCCGGTATCTGGCGCCAGACGCAGCCATTGCGCAGGCGCGTAAGCTGATGGCCGAGGGGGCAGATGTGATCGACCTCGGTCCGGCATCCAGCAATCCCGACGCCGCGCCTGTTTCGTCCGACACAGAAATCGCGCGTATCGCGCCGGTGCTGGACGCGCTCAAGGCAGATGGCATTCCCGTCTCGCTCGACAGTTATCAACCCGCGACGCAAGCCTATGCCTTGTCGCGTGGTGTGGCCTATCTCAATGATATTCGCGGTTTTCCAGACGCTGCGTTCTATCCGCAATTGGCGAAATCATCTGCCAAACTCGTCGTTATGCATTCGGTGCAAGACGGGCAGGCAGATCGGCGCGAGGCACCCGCTGGCGACATCATGGATCACAT
Organism: Gemmobacter aquarius; assembly: GCF_003060865.1. NCBI lineage: Bacteria > Pseudomonadati > Pseudomonadota > Alphaproteobacteria > Rhodobacterales > Paracoccaceae > Paragemmobacter > Paragemmobacter aquarius. The sequence continues at coordinate 27,025 of NZ_CP028921.1, read as the reverse complement.
TGCGGCGTTCTTTGACGCGCGCATCGCGGCGCTGACGGGTGCCGGTATCAAACGCAACCGCCTTGTCCTTGATCCCGGCATGGGGTTTTTTCTGGGGGCTGCTCCCGAAACCTCGCTCTCGGTGCTGGCGCGGTTCGATGAATTGCGGCTGCGCTTCGATTTGCCGGTGCTTCTGTCTGTTTCGCGCAAATCCTTTCTGCGCGCGCTCACAGGCCGTGGTCCGGGGGATGTCGGGGCCGCGACACTCGCTGCAGAGCTTGCCGCCGCCGCAGGTGGAGCTGACTTCATCCGCACACACGAGCCGCGCCCCTTGCGCGACGGGCTGGCGGTATTGGCGGCGCTGAAAGAAACCGCAAGAATTCGTTAACTGCACATTCGGGATATTTCTCTATATTCGCGGTTCAGCAGGCATGTCCCCTTTGAGGGCGACCCGACGACAGGATAATCGACCTTATGGTGCGCAAATATTTCGGCACAGACGGTATTCGTGGCAAAGCCAACGAAGGCGCGATGACGGCGGAAACCGCCTTGCGCGTCGGCATGGCGGCTGGCCGTGTCTTTCGTCGCGGTGACCACCGCCATCGTGTCGTGATCGGCAAGGATACGCGCCTGTCGGGCTATATGCTTGAACCCGCGCTCACAGCCGGTTTCACCTCGATGGGCATGGACGTATTCCTTTTTGGCCCGCTGCCGACAACGTATAGGAAGAATAAACGCCCTTTTCACCCAAGTCCAACAGCTTTGGACCGCAGTTGACTCTTTCGACACCCCTGCGATGCAACCCAATCCGGCTGACGGGGAGCCAGCAACGCTGAAAATTTACCCTCCTCTTTCCCACTAGCGGCTCCTTTTCCGACAACCAGCACGGCGGATCCCTGTTCAGTTTCTTGCCACCGCCTTCCTTGGATTTCGGAATGCCGACAAGACGTCGGCGCAGTGGGCCTGTCAGGCTCTTGAGGGCAGACAGGCGAAAGGCCCGGAGGCGCGATAGCGCCGAGCCCGGGCCTTCTTAACGAGCGTGGGCATTACGCCCACGGGTCGATCTCAGCCAGCACCTGAACCTCATCGCCGTCGATTTCATCGGCGGGACGGCACCAAAGGTTCCATCCCCTGCCTGAAAGACCACGATCGAAACCATGAGCGTGGCGGCGAGAGAGGCGGCGAAGGCGTGTGCATCTTTGCGGGACATCTGTTTTGGCTCCTGCTGGGAGGCGAGGGACCATCCCCCGCGCTGACAGGAACCCGCAGGCCCAAGGACGGTCTGACATCACCGGGTGCGTTCGGGCTTGCCCCGAATCCGGCCGGCGGCACGGGCTCGCCCCGTAGTCCGAGCCCTTGTGGCTTGATCTCGAAGACGGGCTTTGGGCCAAGGAAGGGACTGGCAAGCGGGGGATGGTACAGAAGATCGTGGGTAATCTCGTGGGCTTGAATGAATCGTCGCTTCTTATCGACAACATCTTGATCGATATAGATTTGGCGCTGCTCAGGTACAATCAGCGCTTTGAGACCGACTTTGGTGACTACGTCGAACATGCGGCGGGCGGTGCTCGTGATAGTATTTCCGGCCAAGACTACCCGGTGGGCGATTTCATCGAGGAGGTTGAGGTCTGATTTGCTGTAGTATGTGAGGTTGAGCTTTTGGAGCGCGCGGACATCAGCAAGATTCAGAGGGGGTTCTGGGTTTCCCAAATCGCGTAGTAGCCGCTGGATCGATTGCTCGATATCGGCTACTGCAAAGCCATCTACCCTTGGTTCTTCACTCGGCATTCGACTTAGAACCACCTTTGTAAACTGTTAGGAACTTTACGAAATCATTCAGTCCGCGCCGTTCAGATCTCGACAGCTCGGACAGATTGTCGGAGCTCGCCGCAAATCTATGAACAGCAGCATCCAGTGACAGATCTACTACAGGGGCATCAGGCAGAAGATTCAAAAGCACCTTGGCGGGCACCTTCACATACTCGGCCAAGTTGTGAATTGTTCTTGGCTTAGGAGAATAGCCGGGATCGGTCTCAATCGCGGCCACTTCTTCTGCCGATATGCGGAGCCGCTCTGCGAACTGCGCCAAGGTTAGTTTGTCTCTCCGTCGAGTGAGCTGAACAAGGAGGCTTAGAGCTGCCTCAGTTTTGTGGACAGTTCCACTTTCGGGCACTGCTTGCGCAAGAGTTTGCTGGGCTGCTTCTGCGGCCTTCACGATATCAACAGATCGGCGAATGGCACGACCAGCTTCCACATTATTATCGGCATCAGTTTCGATCTGACGACGCAGCCAGTCGTTATTGACACAGAGTTTCATGTTCTTCATCCTCCTTTCGGTTTCTACAGGCCACCAGCAATGAGCTGGCTGGCCTGGTTAGCGGATAATTCAAAGTATCTCAGCCCGTAGTAAGCATCGTCCTTACCAAGGTCCGTCATGGATAGTTGTTGGCGATAAAATCCCTCAGCTCCAGGCAGCGAATGTAGGCCGACCCGGCCAACGAACTCTTCTTCGATGCTCAGGGATACTGCTGCCATGAAAAGTACCCGCCCGACGCCCCTATAAACTGGAGACGTTGCCGCAAGGCCAGGGCGGTTCCACGGCGCAGTCGCTAGAAAATCTACGTAGATTATTGGTGCTCTTGGATGTTCGTGATGACGGCTGAAACACTTCGAGCCACCTTTGATTGCCATGAGCATACCTTGAGTCTTGTCGTCCTTCTCCACCGAAAACAACTCGTAGTTCAGTGGATTTTGCAGTGCGCGAAGCGCTTTGTCCGCCCATTCCCAATGAGCGTCTTCCGGCAAACTCTCTGGCGGAGCGCTGTCGAACACGGGTCTCCAGTCGGCATCAATGCTCTGTAGCGATTTGCTATCGACGCCGCGAAACAGGCGTGCATCTTCAAAACCGCCGTGGCTTAGATTCTTCAACGGAATGGTGGTGATCAGCTGTTTCACAGAACCATAAGCTCTGTCTTTTCGGTCTTTCCGGCATTCTCGATGAATACCTTTTCGCCGCGCGCCATGCGCTCGTCGACGGACTTGTAAAGCCGAAGAGCCTGACGCACGAGCGCGGTTTTCGACAGGCCTTTCTCGTCGCACATCGCTTCAAGGACGGCCATCTCTGCGTCCGTCAGATTCAACGTCATTGTTCGCTTCATGGTGCCCTCCTTCGTGTAGTTCATATAGCCATGGTAGCAGTGCATGTCAACACAAATCATTCATTTATTGGCTGAAAAATAGCTTGTAAGTAGCTAAAAAATCCATACTATCGAGACAGTGACAAAAAAGGAGTGTGTCAATGTCGGGCAAGAATCAGCACGTGGTGCCTCACAACGGCGACTGGGCCGTGCGCGGTGCCGGAAATCAGCGGGTCACCTCGACCCATGCGACTCAAGCGGAGGCAGCGGCAGCTGCGCGTCAGATCGCAATCAATCAGCAAAGCGAGGTAGTGATCCACCGCCCGAACGGGCAGATCAGGGGCAGGGATTCTTACGGGAACGATCCGTCCCCCCGCGTGGCTGAAATCTGAAGCCGTTCCAAGGTTGGGACGGCTTCCTTTTATTGGAGAATATGATGCAGTTTGAAGGTGCCTTGGTCCGCGAGCAGAACATCACGTTCGCCGTCGTGATTGTAAAGAAGCATGTCCTCGACAATAGCGCGCAGGCAGATGGCGTGGCTGGCAGTTTCCAGCCTGCATTTCCTAGTGTGCCTATTGTGCTAATGGCACAAGACAGTCGTGGTAGGCCTACCTATCGTGGCAGACGTGACATTGTGAATTTTCTTGCTCGCGTTCCTGTCGGGTCGATCCCCTGGCGGCGTTACACGTTGAATTGAGCAAACTCCGCATTTGCCGTGAAGGTCAAAAACGGCAGCTTAGCCCTAACGGGCGGCCTGAATGGTGTCTGTGATGCAAGATCTATCGGTCCTAGCCTAAGCTATGCAGGCGCAGAGTTTCGCTTTTTATTTAATCAATACAATCTCCGAGCCCCGGTATAGCGCACTCAGCCCGTCGTGCCGGACGCGAAACTGGCTTCGTCGCTTGATAACAGGCCTTGCTGTCCCGGCGTCCTCAATCTTGATGCCCGGGTCATAGTACACGCTTCCTGCTGAAACCGCCGCCAGAAACAAGAGAACGTCAGTACCTTCGCACAGTTGGACAGCAGCCCCATAGCTATACTCCGGCGGCGGAAACTGCATGAGGGACGGCACATAGACCGCCTTGGCGTGCTTGCGGTTCCAATGGGATATGATGCCCCGGAAGCCCCATGACGCCGCAACATTGTCTTCCTGGTCGAGCAGGACAATTCCGCCGTCGAGATCGATGATCTTGCCGGTGGCAGCGTCATACCCAGCGAGGCGCAACATGAGGCCGGTTTCCGGGTGAAAATCGCGACTGGCGGCATAGATGCCGCCGAAGTTGATGCGGTCAACCTTTCCCGATTTGTCGGCATAGCCATAGCGGTGAAGGAATGCAGCGACGCCTTCATCCCTGTACAGGCCGCCTGTCGGCTCCGGCGTCATCAGGGTCACAGGGCTCTTTGCGCGGTAGCTGGTGAAATCACTCACTCCATATTGCTTGACTTCCCAGCCCATGAAGTCGGGATCAGCGTACCCATTCGGGGAGATGCCCAGTTCCGCCTCCAGCGTATAGCCACCGCCGTTTCGGGCGCTGTAGGGTTCCGGCACCCCTGCCCTGCCCATCTTCTGCGATGCGATCCAGCCCTTGGCATGGATGCGCCGGAGTGCCGCCAGCAGCGCTTCTTTCGGGTCGGTGCCGCCGTGGCGCAGCTTTTCCAGATCGAGGAAGATGCCGGTTGCATCGAGGCCGGGCGCAGCAGCATCAAAGGCGCGGGCAATCGGATCGTCACTGGCAACGACATGGCCCAGAACGCGGCCATCCGGGCAGATGCCGAAAAACAGCACCCGGCCTTCGTCACGCGATTTCATCAAGACATTCGGCGCGCGCTCTGCCCCGCGCAGGAAACCGGACATCCGCACTTCGGGGTATTTCGGATAGAGGATCAGCTGCGCGTCGGGCGCGGGCGACAGGCCGTCGTCATCAAGCCAGAAGAAGCGCACCATTGCTTTCGCCCTGTCGCGCACGCTGCCAGCCCGGCTGCTGTCGTCACTCTCGACCGGACCATGCGGAATGATGTTCAGCGCCCCGAAGCCACCACCCAGATAAACTTGGTTCTTTGAGTTGTCATTCGGGGCAAGCCGTTTGACATAAAACCGGGCCGCCCCATGGGCGGCCATCTGGTCAAGCAGGCGGGTAAGCGGCGCTGTCAATACATTGGCCTTCAATGCAGAATTCTTCTGCATCAGAGGACAGCCAGAGGGCCAGCGAGTCAATGACCTGCCCGGGTGGCAGACGCCCCCTGCCCTTCAGCGCACATTCCCAGACCGTGCCGCAGCGCCAGCCAGCTGCTCTGGCCGCTGCCCACGTTTCCGCGTCCCGTTCCCGGTTGCGTCCGATCTTGGCCTGCCAGAACTCTTCGCGGCTTTTCGGCCAGTGGAACATCGGGCAGTCATGGCCGTGCCAGAAGCAACCATGCACCCAGAGCAGCGCCTGATATTTCGGGAAGATCAGATCAGGCCTGCCGGGAAGTTCACGGCCCTGAATCCGGAATCGAAACCCGCGCGCATGCAGGCCTTTGCGGATGATCAACTCAGGCTTCGTGTCCCGGCCCCGGATAGCCGCCATGTTGCGGCTCCGGGTGGCGGGATCATGGACATCAGCCAACTTTGCGCAGGCCCTGCCCTTCTGTCAGTGCCAGAATATGCGGCCGCATCAGGCGGGCCACCTCGGCAAAGACCGGCACAGCGACCGAGTTGCCGAACTGCTTATAGGCCTGCGTGTCCGAGACCGGGATGCGGAAGCTGTCATCATAGCCCATCAGGCGCGCGCATTCGCGCGGTGTCAGGCGGCGCGGGTTGTTGCCCGGCCCCTGCTGACAAGGATCTCCGATCCGTCTTTGTAGTAGCGCGCTGACAGCGTCCGCGAGATGCTGTCGCCGTCCACCAGTCCGAAACCAAAGCCGTTGCCTGCCGCTTTGTGCTTTGCCGCGTAACCTTGCAGATACTGCCAGAGCTTGTCGCTGAGCGTGTATTTGTCGCTGACCCGCGCATCCCGGCCCACGGTGAAGTGGCTTTCCGGTGCTTCCGTCCCGTTTTCTGGGTGCAGCACATCGCGCATACCGCGCCCTGCCCTGCCCGACAGCACCAGATCATCATAGGAAAACCCGGTGTTTTCGCGGAAGCCGACCATCACGATCCGCTCGCGATGCTGGGGCACAAAATTGGCAGCATCAATGATCCGGGTGTGCAGCGTGTAGCCCAGCTCTTCGGTCAGCTTGCGTCGGATCACGTCGAACGTGCGGCCTTTGTCATGGCTTTTGAGGTTCTTGACGTTCTCCAGCAGGAACGCCGCCGGGCGGTGGTGCATCAGGACGCGCAACACGTCGAAAAACAGCGTCCCCTGTGTTTCATCCTGGAACCCATGCAAGCGCCCAAGGGCGTTCTTCTTTGAGACCCCGGCGATGGAAAACGGCTGACAGGGAAAGCCCGCCACCAGCACATCATGCTCGGGGATAGCGGCGGCATCCACTTCGCGGATATCGCCAGCGATTGGCCGGTTGTCAGGGAAGTTGGCATGATAGGTTTTCTGGGCGAAAGCATCCCATTCAGAGGTGAAAACGCAGCGGCCCCCGGCGCTTTCCATGGCCTTGCGCAGGCCACCTATCCCGGCGAACAGGTCGATGAAGGTGAATGCCCCGTCAGACTGGGCCACCTTGTGGGCAGCAATCTGCATCTTGAGAAGGTTGATCACACCATCTCTGGGAGTTTCGTCGCCTCGTTTCCAGCGGTACAGGTGGCCTTCTGAGTACCCCAGTACCTTCGCTGCCTCAGGCACAGTCCAGCCTGTCTGCTGAATCAGCATATCAAATTCGGTCATACTGCTCGCACTCCCTGTTCCCATGTTTCTGGGAATATTTCTGACATTATGATGTTAAAAATCCCTAAACGCAAGAACAGTTCAGAAACTTTAGGGCGATACCTGAGGCCTATACTGAGCTAACCGTAAAGGTAATTCTAGCGCTAACGTTATCTTTAACTGTAAAGTTAAATATAACGTTGACTTTATTAAAGCGGCGAACCATCTTAGGCGCATGTATGTAATCACCTTCGCAAACCCGAAGGGCGGATCGGGGAAAACCACATCCGCCATGTTGCTCGCCGAGCAGATCGCCCTTTCGGGCGGTCGAGTAGCTATTCTTGACCTAGACCCGAACGGCAACATCCTTGGGTGGGCAAGAGGGCGCGAGGAAGCAGGCAGGAGCTTGCCATTCTCTGTTCACGCCCGCCCTCAGATAGAAGACACCGTGGGCTTGATCGACGAAATGGCAGCGCAAGCAGACTACCTTATCATCGACCTTGAGGGGTCGAAGGATCAGATCGTTACGTTTGCCCTGTCGCGCACAGACCTGTGCATCATCCCGATGGACGGCTCACCAATGGAAGCAAGGCAAGCGGCGCAGGCCGTGCGTCTTGTCGAAACAACATCACGGATGATCCGAAGCCCAATCGCCTACACGTTGCTCTTTGCGCGCACAAATGCCGCTTTCCTAACGACCGACGAAAGGGACGTGCGGCAGGAAATGGAGTCAAACAACATCAATACCTTGCCCGTTCGCATTGCGCGCCGCGCACCTTACACACGGATTTTCCGTGACAGCGTGCTGCTTGCGGAACTGCCGGATTTGGTGGCCGAGGAGATGAAGGGGAAGACAGCATCAGTGACGGATAAGGCGCAAAAGCAGGTCGCATCTGCAATCGAAAATGCCCGTGACTACGCTCAGGCAGTGATTGATACCCTTATGAAGGCGAGGGCAGCATGAGCGGAAAGTATGGGTTTGGCGGCGGCATCGAGCTTCCTAAAATGGACACACCCAAGCCCCGGATTGCTCTCGATCAGGGAGCGCTGAAGGACGCCGTGGAAGCTGGCACAACGCTTGGCTTCGTCAGCCGGGAACCTGCCACCGCCAAACGCAAGCCTGGACCAAAGCGCACCGAAGCGCAGGATAAGGTTTCGATCCCAGGGCCGAAGCGTGTCATCGACCAGTTCCGCACATTCTGTGCAGAGCAAAACGTTACCCTCTGGGAAGGCCTCGAAATGCTTTTGCAGGGGAGGGGGCGCTAGTTGCAACGACTCGTCAGGTGCCTTGTTATTCGGGGCGACTTAACGCGGATTGATGCCTATCTTCTTGAAAAGGGCATTGAGCCGACCGTGGGCATCCTTCTGTTAAAACAGGCAATCTTGGGTGTTGCCCAAACCCGAGAGCTTGAGTTGGAGTCAAGGAGCCTTTACCAGAAGCACCGCCATCTTTCCGATCACTTCCGAGTAGTATCGAAAGAAGCAGAATTTTTTCAATATCTTAGGAACAAGATGGTAGGGCACATCAAGGCCGACCTCGTTGAGAAGACTCTTGAATGGAAGCCTGAAACTGTTGTCATGCTGTCCAAGGACAGCGATCTAATGCAGACCTATCTGCTTAACTTTTTCGTCCTTGAAACAGCGATAAACACATATGTGGATGGCGACGGGAAACACAAAGCATTCGAGTCTGAGACAGATCTTGGCTACCCACCTGACTTCCAGAGGTTCATGCAGTCCCTCACGCGCACAGTGCAGGGCTGCGTCAAATTCTTGACCGAGCTGGAAGCGGTCCTTCGCATCGAAGTGCCAGTACCAGCTTTTGATCCATCTGATATGACACCGTGGATGAAGGCTGGCCAAACAGATTTCAATTTCATCAAGAAGTAGAGGTCCTTAAGGCCTACCCCGACGCTCAAACCACTTTTTGCAGAATCCCAAGAATGCCTTGTCGGGATTCTTGGGTGCATCAAGCCCACCGTCAGCCATCCAGCTACGCCACTCGCTTTCAAGGACGTATACGTCCCAACCAGGGGCCACTTGGCGCGCTTCGGCCAAGGTCTCCGGGCTAACCCGCACGGATGCAAAGCTTGGCACGCCCGCAGTTTGCTGGTCTTCCAGCATTGTCCCGCGGTTGATGAAAGTGATCATGTCTTCTTCCATCTGGACGCTATAGTCAGGGATGTGGGCATGCTCTTTGTCATGCTCCACGATGTTCTGAATCAACCGCCGAAACTCCCTCAGCGTAGATGAAGATCCGCATTTTCTCTGAAGAACGGGCAGGGTGATCCGCCATTCCTTCTTCTGCCCGCAATGCTTGCGCGCCAGCTCATAAAGGCGGCGTTCAATCGGCTTCCGCAGACGGAAATAGTCGCGATGGAAAGTAAGAACTTCTTTCGCCCGGATCGCGTTGAAAACCCAGTCCGAAAGTTGGACTTCGATCTCTTGCATCCGCCCGTCGCGGGTCTGTCTGACGATCCTTGCCCGGTCGATGATGCTGAAAATGTCGAGCTGTTCTGTTTCGCCGGTTACGATGTTGGTTTCAATCTGCGTGCCCTGAAGCCGGATCAGGGCGCTTCGCAGGGCATCGTAGCCACGGCCATCGGTGACGCGGTTTGTTGCTTTCAGGAAGTCGTAAGCCTTCATTCTCAGTGTCTTGGACGGCGTTTTTCCGTCATTGATCGCCGCCATTAGTTGGCTGATACAGTAGATCAGGACATCGCGGTCATGGATAGTTGCCAGCCCTTCAGCAGAGGGCTTCACTTCCACAAAATTCTTGCCGGACTCGTCTTCGTACCTGCGGATGCGATGATCAGGCTTCGTCGAAAGCGAGAAAATCGGGTGCGCCATTGAGGCCATGTCCCCCTTGGGGCTGCATCGAAAATGTCACAAACGAACAGGTCTGCCTGTTCGAGACGATCAGGCAGAAGCGGAGACTTTGTTTCGTTCGTGATTTCACCCACCATGCACCTACCTTCGTGATTTCACACACGCCGTCAAGACCCTTCGTGATTTCACACACGGCAAGGGCGCTTTCGTGACTTTACACACGTTTCTTCGTGACTCTGCACACGCTCTTTCGTGACTCTGCACACAGGGCGCTTCAAATAATTTACTTTTATCAGATACTTACATGCACTTATCCACAGCGTAACACCTATTTTAACACCATATAACACTCACAGCGTCAGGGCTTCAGCTTCAGCGGCTGTAAAAAACACAGACTTCAGCCTCGGTCGTTGAGCGAGTCCAAGCCCCACCGATAACACCGCAGCCAGAGCCTGAATTAGCTAGGATTCGGGGCAGGACGATGGCCAACCCAAGCGCCAGGACCAGCCCAAAGAATGCTATGAATGGAATGCGCTTTTTCCAGCGTCCCGCTCTTTCCTGATCAGTCCGCAACCGCTGAAGGACGTTTTCTTCCTGTTGGACCAGCTCCTCCAGCCTGTATGCGGTATCGCGACGATCAGCTTCGAAATTCGAATGCTGAAAGTCCAGCCGGTCCAGGACCCTGCCGATTGTCTTGTCGAGTTCCTGCTCAATGTGCCGCGCATAACGGGCAGGGTCAGTCTGCTGTTTGGCAGCACGCGCAGCATCCAGAATTGCATCCATCCCGCCTATCACCGTGTCGATCAGTTTGAGCTGGAGGGCACCTTGCTCGTCGATCTTGTCCGACATCCTGGCAATCACCCGGCTATGCAGATCGAGGGTTTCACGCAATTCGGCATCGGAGAGGGCAAGGGTGGCGGGACCAAGGGCAGGCATCAGGACATCCGTGTTAAGAGATCAGCGATAGGATTTAAGCGTTCAGCGTTGCGGGTTCAGACTTAGGATTTGTGGGTTGCGCATCCGGTGACAGGTAAATCCCGTCAAATTCCCTGTCTGCGAAGTAGCGTAGCTTGCGGGCGATGATGACCGGCTTGCCCTGGACGCGGAGCAGCTGGACCGAGGGGTCAATCTGCATGATTTCATCCGGGGTCATCAGGTCACGCGCCGCGATGTGTTGGGTGGTGGTGGCTATGTCGCCGGGCCGGTGGCTTTCGGTCTGGTAGCCGATGGTTTCCTTGCCCATGCTTTGACTTAGCCATTTTGCGGTCTCAAAATCGTTTACCCCGAAGGTTTGCAGCACACCCGCGTTGGCGACGAAGGTATTGGCCCGCGCGCCGTAGAGGTCTTTCAGCTGGCTCATGTCCTGCAGGATCGGCCAGAGTTGCAGCCCATAGCCTGCCATCAGCCCCATGGCGCGTTCCACGGCTTCCAGACGGCCCAGAGCTGCAAACTCGTCGAGGAGGAACAGGGCGGGCTGTTTTAGCCTCTGTGAGCCTGCCTGAGCGGCTTCCGCGTCCCTTGCAATGTCCTGAAGTGCCTGTGCCACCAGAAGCCGCAGCCAGCGGCTGTAGGCATCGAGGCGGTTCGGCGGCAGGACGAGGAAGATTGAGGTCACTTCATGCCGCAGGGCCGAGAACTGAAAGTCCGAGCGCGCGGTGGCGGCCACGATCCGGGGGCTGTCGAGGAAATGGGTGTGGCGCTGTGCGGAAGACATCACCGAGGCCGCTTCGCGGTCGGATTTGCCAAGGAAGCGGTTGGCGGCACGGGCGATCAATCCCCCGGCAGAGGTACTGTCCTGCATCAGCTCCAGAAGGGCGCGGAACTTTTCCGGCGGCAGGGTCAGATATTCCCGCACCGTGGCGAGGGTTTTGCGTTCAGCCTCTTCATGCGCCACGGCGAACATGAGCAGCCCGGATAGCAGCGCCTTGGCCTCTTCGTTCCAATGCGCCTCAGACTGTTGGCCTGGCGGGTCCATCACGAGGGCTTCAGCCAGAGAGGCGGCATCTTCGCCCAGGTCGAGGCTTTCCGCATCGAGCCGCCCGAGCGGGTTGTAGGCCGTGGCGGGCATGCCGGTGACGCCGAAGGGGTCGAGGATATGAACCGCGCCAAACCGCTTGCGTGCCTCGCCCGCGATCTTGGCATTCTCGCCCTTGGGGTCGATCACCAGCACCGAACGCGGCACCGTCAGCAGGTTCGGGATCACCGTGCCAACACCCTTGCCTGCCCGCGTCGGTGCAAGCGTCAGCAAATGTGCCGGGCCGTCATAGCGCATCAACTTGCCAGTTCCGATGTCGCGTCCGATCAGCAGGCCGTCTTCTGACTGGAAGACCTTGCGCTCTGCCTTGGAAGCAAAGCGCGCCGATCCGTGGCTATCGCCCCGGTCTTTTCGAAACAGCGCGTCAAGGCCGTGTTGTTGCGCCCAGAACACAATGATCATCGCCCAGCCCACCAGGTAGAGCAACACGAAGACGCCCATGCGGATAACGCCGGAGAAAAAGCCTGAATCGCCGAGCAGGTTTGTAAGCCAGAGCTGCACCAGCATGTTGGCTATGGTTGCGCCGAAGGTGGCGATGCACCAGGTAGAGCAACACGAAGACGCCCATGCGGATAACGCCGGAGAAAAAGCCTGAATCGCCGAGCAGGTTTGTAAGCCAGAGCTGCACCAGCATGTTGGCTATGGTTGCGCCGAAGGTGGCGATGCCGAGGCCCGCGATCAGCTGTATCAGCATCAGGGGCGAGGCAATCAGAAACACCCCGATCCGCGTCAGGGTCATGAGAACGGTCCCGATCATCTTCATGCTGAGGCCTGTGCCTCATTGGTTCCGGTTGGTGGGGCAGGGGGCGAAGATGCAGGGGCGGGCTGCTTCGCATCCCAGCCTTCGAAAGCCTTGCGGTCCTGTTCGCGGGGAAGGTTGCGGATCAGGCGTTCGATCATCGCGGCGGCATTGGAATCCCGTTCCGCCAGATCGACCAGCGCGCCGCCCAGAATGATCTTGCGCCGCGTATCCAGCTTGCGCGCCTTCGTCGCTTCCCGGTTCTTCAGGGCGAGAAGTCGGGCCTTGGCTTGGGCATAGCGTTTCTCTGCCCGGTCCAGTTCTGTCTCTGCCATTTTGCCCGCCCGTATTTGCGATACTCTTTAAGAAGAAGTCTGAATTGACCGCACAACTTCTAGCGTGTACCCGTAGGCCTGTAAAGGACAAGGGCGCACTTATGCAAACTCTTCACCTACGGTTTCGAGATTTGCGTGCGGTCTCATCGGGGGCATGGCCCCCCGCCGACGGCGTCCCCAGTCCGGCGCTTGTGGCACCGGATCAGGAAGAGCGTCCCGCCTTCCCGAACCCATCCTTGCCAACCTGCGCGGTTGGATTGCGCCCCGCTGTCCCTGTCGCCCTCGCAGGAACTGGCCCCGAGAGCGGGGCGGTTCCGCGAGGTCGCCCGTGCCAGCGGGCGATCCGGTTCCGCCTGTCCCGAGAGCGGGACTGTCTGCCGGATCGGGTTTGCCGCGCATCGCTTGTCCGGCAAACGGCTGCCCATCCTGGGGATGACCGCGCGCATCACTGGCAGCATGGACGCCCGCCTGTTGGCGTGGCTGCATGTCTGCCTGTTTGCGCGGTGGCATGCCTAACCGCATGGCCTGCAGACAGCCAGCCTGTTTGCATGTCTGCCTGTTTGCCTGTCCGGCAGTCTGCCTGCTTTTACCCGTCGCCGGGTCGGTAAGGCGCGCGCATGGCGAGCTACCACCTCTCGGTCAAAACGGTCAAACGCAGCGCCGGGCGTTCGGCCACGGCGGCGGCGGCCTATCGGTCGGCCTCAGTAATTGCCTGCGACCGGGAAGGGCGCGAGCATGACTACACTGCCAAACGGGGTGTCGAGGCCTGCTTTATTCTCGCCCCCGCCGATGCCCCCGATTGGGCGCAGGATCGATCAGCACTCTGGAATGCCGCCGAGGCGCGCGAGACCAGGTCCAATTCGGTGACCGCCCGTGAGTGGGAGCTGGCTCTGCCCTCCGAGATATCGGACGCCGCGCGGATCGAGATCACGCGGGCTTTCGCCGCGCAGCTCGTCGAGCGCTACGGCGTGGCGGCAGATGTGGCGATCCATGCGCCACACCGCGAGGGCGATCAGCGCAATCACCACGCCCACATCCTGACCACCACCCGCGTTTTGTCTGCCGAGGGGCTGACCGACAAAACCCGGATTCTCGATGCCGCCAGCACTGGCGGGCCGGAGATCGAGGCCATGCGTGGCGTTTGGGCCGAGCTGCAAAACCATGCTTTGGAACTGGCGGGGCAGGAGGGGCGCGTCGATCACCGGTCCTTGGAGGTGCAGCGCGAGGAGGCGCTGTCCCTTGGCGACACGGTGAAGGCCGAGGAGCTGGACCGCGAGCCGGAGCTGAAGTTAGGCCCCGCCGCCAATGCCATCGAGCGCCGTGAACAATTCGCCGCCGAGGCCGAGGGCCGCGACTATGAACCCCTGACCCAGAGGGGCGCGCGGGTGCATGCCACCCGCCAGGCCAAGGCCATGTTCGCAGAAATGCGCGAACGGTTGGAGCTGGCGCGCGATGTCTGGGCGGAGGCGCGCGAAGAGGGGCATGGCCATGTCAGCGCCGGGTTGGCGGCGTTGCGCGCCGTCGCAGGGCGGCAGGCGAAAGAGCTGGACCAAGGCGAGATCAAGCAGCGACTGGCGCGTATTGCGGGGCGTAATCTGGAGGCAGATGGCACCGGTCATGATGCCGGGTCTGATGCTATCCGCGACCGGCTGAAGCAGGTGCTTGGGCGGGACAAGCCCGATCCGAGGATCGAGCAGCAGCGAAAGCTGGAAGAAGAGCGCGATAAGCAGCGTCAGCTTGAGCTGGAAAGACAGCGCGAACGCGATAGAGATTTGGGCTGGGAACTTTAAGAACAGTGGGGTGCGCCCCTTCAAGGCGTTTTCGAGGGTCGGGTTATGGGCAAGGAGGAACTGTCGCGCGAGGAACTTTTTGCGCTTGTTTGGGAAAAGCCGACCGTCGAGGTCGCCAAGGAACTGGGCGTTTCAGATGTTGCGGTTGCGAAGCTATGCGCCCGTCTTCAGGTCCCTAAGCCACCAAGAGGCTATTGGGCACGGGTGGAATCCGGTCAGACGCCTCGTCGCACCCCATTGCGCGCCTTCCGCGACGAGATCGAGGCGCGGCGGAAAGCAATGGCCAGGCCGCTGCCCGGCGTGATCAGCTTGTCGCCGATCCAGCGCAAGTTTGTCGATCATGCGCTGTCGGAACTTGCAGCCAAAGGCCTAGATGTTAGCGGCGTCCGTATCGCCTCAAACCAGATCAGAGGGATTCCGCCCGATGTCGCGGCCCAAATGCTGCTGCTGATTCAGAACCGATATCTTGCCTGGATCAAAAGCGGCGAAGTCGATGTAGCCCTCACCCATGGGGCACAGCAAAGCTTAGGCGGCTTTGTTGACAAGATTCTGCCTATCGCGAGGCCCCAGATCGTTGTTATGGAGCGCGCCGGTCGCAGCTTTATGTCCCCCGGCAAGGAACCTACGATCCTGATCCATCTCACGGCAGACCTTCAGGATCGCATCGCCCAGCTTGCCCGTCTCGTCCGCGACCAGCAGCTAAATCATGTCGTCATGCCGCTTGTGACCCTCGATCATGCCTGGTCAGCCCACCACGTCTATTCCGCCGAAAGCTACACCATGGCCGAAAGTGCCCTGTGTATTTCAGCGACCGAAATCTGGGTCACTTGCACGATTGAAGTTCCGCGCTTTCGGGACGAGGAGCGCGAAACCTTCTTAACTGAGCATCTGCGGTTGCGTGATGTCATGCCGATCGAGCTGATGCCGACGAAAGAGGTGGAGATTCCAACACCTCTGAGGCGGATCAGGATCAAACAGCATTGGCCGCGCTTGCGCGCTTTGATCGAGGCCGAGCGCGTGCATGAGATGTTGGAGCGCAGTACTTATGACATCGAGCGCAGTGTTCCTGATGAGCGTTTGGCCGTCTCAGACCGGATTTGGTTCGGAGCCGAGAGGCCATTGTTGGGCGCGCGCAATGCCTGGGAGCGGCTGACCGAAGAGATTGAAAGATGGCAGCAGGAGCTTGAAGCAGAACGAGCGGACCTTTGCTGCACCATTCTAGGGGTCGAGTTGGGCGACATTCTGGTGAAGCCGGAGAAGGGGCAGATCACCCGACTTCAGGTTACGCGGACCAGCATGAACATCAGCGATGAACGGGTTTTCTTTGTCATCGACGGTCTGCGGTTCCGAAAGGACGGGACGACAGGAAAAAGGGTGGAAAGCATTTGGGTCAACTTCCAGAGCTAGCGCCTAAAGCCCGAAGGCGACCACCCGAGCACCCTGCCAAGACACCCTTTTCCGAATGCAGCTCCGCCCAAGGGGGGCAGGTTCTGCACCCGAGTACCACGAGCACCACGAGGACGCATGAGCACTATGATCACCATGATGACCGTCAAAAGTCTTTAAGTCACTGATATCTTGAGAAATAGAAAGTATCAAACCGCAGACTCAAGTATTGAGTTTGCGGATTTATGCGTATACCTTGTGTGAGTTCTGGTAGTGAGTCCACCCCGGAGCCGCACATTCACTTTCTAAGTCATTGTTTTTGCTGCAAAAAATACTATATTGAGTTTACTGCGAAGGTTGACCGTGAAGACCGAGCGAGCGTCCAAACCTCACTCGGGGAACATCAGAAGCAGAAGAGGGCGGCGTCCAAACCCGCCCTCGCCTATCGGGATCGCAGGAGTGGCCGACCGTGAAGACCAAATGAGCGTCCATAGCTCGCTTGGGGAACGCCAATGCCGTGAAAAGCGGGGTCCAAACCCGCCGCCCGTATTAAGTTTAACAGAAGGAAGTACCCTATGACGAGACGATTTAAGAAGGTCGTGGAGAAGACGACTGCCCTCCGTGAGAAATTTTGGCCCGATCTGAGTGCCGATGACCTCTGGAACAGGAAGGAGTATGACGGCTTCACAAGCATCCCTAGGACGATGCCCCTCATCATGAACATCATTGATGACCTGACGAAGGCGAAGCCTGCATCGTCCACATACTTTGCGCTTTGGTGCAAAGCGTTCGATGAAATGTATGTCAGCCTTCAGAACGCGGAAGAGCTGGCGTTCCATGCTGGATTTACGGGGCAGCGCGCCGTCCGTACATGGCAAGAGCGGATGAAGGACTTGGCCGATCTGGGCTTCATCAAGGTTGCAGCTGGCCCGCGTGGCAGCATGTCGCATGCGGCAATCCCTAACCCGCACTTTGTCATCCGCCGCCTTCATCTGGCGAAACAGCCCGGCCTCACTGAAGCCGCGTATAACACCCTTCTGGAGCGGGGCAGCGAGGTAAGCGCCCTTGATTTGACGGTGGAACTTCCTGAAGACAAAACCGCCCGTGAGGCGGCGGAAGCTGCAGCACCGGCCACCGCACTTGCCGCTCCTAAGTCTCCCTAGGAGTGGCGTTGCCAGATTGTTCCCGCACCCTTAAACTGCATTCTGAGTCAGGCACACCCGAGTTAGTATATGTGCCCCTGACACCCACAAATCATAGGGCGCGCATGATCGCTAACGAGTACCACATGGGACGAAAGGCGGGAGCAAGCATCCTGCACAGTGTGCGCTCTGCCGAAGCCCTTGGCCGATCATTGAATACGTTCGTAACCATCAATTTCTGGCAGCTTGGAAGCACGGCGGATACGATCTTCCGGGACTTTGCAGACCTACGTGAGGCATGGTTTCAGAGGTGGTCATCGTATCGACCGCGCAAGCCCGCCGCGTCCCGCAATGGCGTCCCGACCTATGCCTATGTTCATGAGGCGACCCACGACCTACCACACACTCATTGGATGGTGCATATCCAGCCCGAGAACGCGACGCTCTTCGCCACCCGTCTTGAGCAGGTTTTAAGAAAGACCTTCAACCTCGCAGCCATCCCAGAAGGCGCGTTGCATATCACTGCCATTAAGAACGCCGAAGGCCTGAAGCTCTACATGGCGAAGACGCTCGATCCCCGCTTTGGTCGCCTTTGGGGGATCAGGACAGAAAACGGCGGGCGCATCGCCGTTCGACGTGCGGATACAAGTCGAAATATCGGGCCATCATTCTGGCAGCCCCAAAAAGCACGTTACAGAGAGGCGTTGCGCCTGAAGAAAGCAGCCTGATTGCTTCAGCAAAGCACAACTACCTCATTGCGCCCGTTGGCTTTGGATGAAGGCGGCTCCTCATCATATCTATCCGTGTCTGCTGTAAGTATTGATATCAGCAATCCCGGCCCTTGGCCGGGATTTGGTTTATCCAAGGACAGGCGCGGGGATCGACGGGCAAAGCCCGCTCACCCCACACCTGACGACATCTGAATACTGGTTTCCGCCTGCCATCCGGGCAGGCCCGAGAAAACCGGCAAGCGCCGCCGCAAGCGGCGTCGGTTCCGGTCGAGAAATCCGGTTCCTCCCACGCGCAGGCGCGCGGTTCCCTCCCAATTTCACGCCCTCCACCCAGTTGTCACGGGCCTGCCCGGCCGCAGGACGGGCTTTGCCCTTACCTGCTCTGCCGTCCGGAATGCATGGGCATTCCAGACAACAGAACAGGAAGGCCCGCCCATTGGCGGAAAAGGGAAGAGAAGCCCGGCCCGCCCGACAACGGAGGGTCACAAATGACCGACGCTAAATTCGACGTTTACAGCCATGTCACGGAACAGATCATCGCCCAGATCGAGGCCGGAACCCCGCCATGGCGCAAACCTTGGACCGGAGGAGCCGCAGGCGCAGCCCTGCCCATGCGGTGGAACGGCGAAGCCTATCGCGGCATCAACATTCTGATGCTTTGGGCAATGGCCGCTGCAAAGGGTTACAGCTCAGAACGTTGGATGACCTTCAAGCAGGCCCAAGAGCTTGGGGGCCATGTGCGCAAGGGTGAGAAGTCTTCTACCGTGGTCAAATTCGGCACCGTCGAGCGCGAGGACGAAAACGGCGAAGAACGCCAGATCCCCTACGCCCGCGCCTATCGTGTTTTCAGCGCCGACCAGATCGAAGGGCTTGCCGCCGACTTTTACCTCCTACCCGATCCGCCCCGCGACCTTGGCACCGTGGCGGACCCGGAGCTTGAGGCGTTTTTTGCGGCGACCGGCGCGCAGATCGACACCACCGAGGAGCCGCGCGCCTGTTACAATCTGAAAACCGACCGCATCCACATGCCGCTGATTGCCACTTTTCACCGCGCCGCAGGTTACTACGGAACCTTAGCGCATGAGCTGACCCACTGGACAGGGGCAGCACAGCGGCTGGACCGTTTCAGCCGCTTCAATGACCGCAAGTCCTATGCGTTCGAAGAGCTGGTGGCGGAAATCGGAAACTGCATGCTTTGCGCCCAGCTTGGCCTTGAGCCTGAATTTGACCAGAGCGCCGCCTATGTCGAAAGCTGGTTGAAGGCACTGAAGGAAGACAATCGGGCAATCTTCAGGGCAGCATCCGAGGCACAGAAGGCCGTGGATTACATCATGGCCCGCGCCGGACAGGTTGACCGGATGGCCGCCGAATAGGGGTCAAACCTACTGAAAACTCAGAGGCCCCCGCAATCTAGTGGGGGCTTTTTGTTTGGAGGGTCGGCTCTGGTCGCAAGCGGGTTTAGAATGACCTGTCGTCAGGCAACCTAAAGGCCACCTGACGACAGGCCCGGCGCTTCGCGCGGACGCCTCCAGTGGTGGCGGGGATTGCGTCCGATTGCTATTCAGCAGCGATCAACGTCGGAACGGCGGACACGTCCACTTCACGGGAAGCGTGCCATGCGTCATAGGCGCCCTGCATCCTGATCCAGACCAACGGCTCGTTTCCGAACAGCTTGGCAAGGCGCACGGCGACCTCGGCACTGACCGGCTTCCGCTCGGCCAGGATGTCATGAAGATGCTGGCGCGAAATGCCAAGCATGCGCGCAATTTCTGCTTTGGGCTTGCCGGTCGCGGGGATCACATCCTCACGGAGCAATTCGCCCGGATGCGTCGGGCAACGGTCGGGGTTGCGGCTCATTATCGCCTCCTAGTGATATTGCTCGAAGTCCAGGACATAGGCATCGCCATCCCTGAACTCGAAGGTGATGCACCACGGACCATTCACATGGACCGTGTAGCGGGTCGGGTTGTGGCCCTTCAGGCCGTGAAAGTCGAAACCGGGGAGGTTCATGTCCTCAGGCGCAGTTGCAGCGTCAAGAACATCCAGCCGCCGCAGGATGCGCGGGTGCATCCGTGCGTCAATCTTGGACTTGCCTGTCTCCCAGAGGGCTTTCAGCTGTTTGTTGGTGAAGCTCTTTATCATGGTGATGTGTAGCCTATCGGCTTACATGTGTCAACTGATAGCTTACTGTTAGAGTTCTTCGTGCGAGCCACGGGGCTTCCTCCTTTGGGATTGATAGCGCAAAGGCCGCTAGACAACCTCTGCTGTGTTTCGCGCGTCGATGGCGGTTCCTGTAAGGCGCATATGCCATGCCTAACAGGCACCAAAATTCAGCTCATTTCACAAAGCGTACGGTCCCATATCTTGCCTACCTCAGGTGTGTGGGCACTATTTGCAGATTTTTCTCTTTCATAACGCAAAAAATGGTGTATCTTTTCCTTTATAGCGCAACTAAGAATCGGACCGCACAGTGGACATCGCCGAACGACTCAAACGCTGCCTCCCGCGCGGCCTTATCCTCGACCTGGACGACCATTTTCGCGCATCTGCACTCAAAGCATGGCACGTCATCCGGGATCACACCGGTCTGGTTAAAAAACGCGCTCGCAGAATCGAAGGCGTGACGCGGTTCCAAATGTTGGAGCAAGATTACGAGACAGTTTCGGCTCTTCACGGAGGAGTCGAGATTAGCGGAGTGCTTCCAGGAACCAACCATAAGATTTTCCAGACGTTTTATCGCTTTGGCCCTCACGATGCCCCCGGCGTCGTCATTGGGCTGGCGATGATGCCTGAACCCAGCAAGTTGCCATCGCAGAACATAACCAGGCGAGCCGGTGTAACGCTCAATCTCCATCTCAGTCCAGGGTTTGACCTTGATGGTCGCGGCATACGGGATGGTGACATCTTTGCAGTGTTCCTCGTTGCGCGTGATCCGGCTCGCGCGGGCCACATTCTGCAGATGGCCGTTGGCGTGATTGAAAGCACTTTTGAGCAATTTTTGTTCTATGAGACTCTTGACAAGTTCCTGAGTGGTGAGGCGGATGCGCCCGATGTTGGCCCCTCCGATCCGCCTCCGTCTCCGGCGGGTGTTGGCGGCCTGAAAATGCGGACTGCAACGCCTTATGTCCCCCCTGAATTCGGTGCCGAAGACGAGGAGAAAGGTGGTGCAGTCTGACCGGCACTACAGGTGTCGGGGGAGGAACAAATGAGAGTTGGTACACCGGGCTTCCAAAAAGAACGCCTGATCGAAGCAAGAGCCGCCCGCCGCATCGCAAGCAAGAGTGAGTTGGCGAAGATGATCGATGTGAACCCCAGCGCGGTGACCCGCTGGGAAAACGGAACTCATGCGCCGGATGCGGATGCACTCAGCCAGCTGGCCATCGCTTTGAATGTGCGGAAAGAGTTTTTTCTTCGCCCTGTGCAGGAACGCCAAAGCCCAGTTTTTTATAGGTCATTGGCCAGCACGCTCAAACGTGACACTGCGTATCAAGAAGGCCAGATGCAGTGGCTGCAGGACATTTCGACGGTCCTTGGCCACTATGTGGATTTTCCTGCAGTGGATTTTCCTGACTTGATGGCTGGAGCATCATATCGGCAACTTCGGGATGAAGACATCGAAGGGATGGCAGCAGAATTGCGACGCCATTGGGGGCTTGGAGATGGGCCTTGCCCCGATGTCGTGGGGCTAATGGAGCGTATCGGATGTATCGTGGGTTCTATCGAGATGGGGACCTCCAAGCTTGACGGCCTTTGCACTTGGTCGGGGGTTGTGCCTAGGCCTCATATACTGCTCGCTGAAGATAAGATGTCTCTGCCGCGCCGCCAGATGGATGCAGCACATGAACTCGGCCATGCAATCCTGCATCGTGGTGTATCAGAAGAAGAGCTCGTAGCTGACCTTAAAGAGATTGAACGGCAGGCTTTCCGGTTTGCAAGTGCTCTCTTGATGCCTGCAAAGACTTACCCATACGAGCTGCCCAACTTTTCACTGGCCAGTATGCTTTCTATGAAAGGTCGGTGGCGTGTATCGATCAAGGCCCAGATTGTTCGTCTCAAACAGTTGGAAATCATTGATCCAGACTACGCCGTCCAACTGTATAAGCTTTACTCAGCGAAGGGCTGGAGCAAAGAAGAACCCTTGGATCGAGATTGGCCGATCCCTTCTCCGAGGCTGTTGCGCGAGGCCGTCCAGTTGATCGTATCCTCAGGGGTCCGCCGAAAGGAAGATCTTACGGCGGTCGAGTTTGTTATTTCCCCAGAGGATGTGGAGAGACTGACCGGCTTGCCGCGAGGGTGGTTCAGCCAAGTGGGAGACGTCGTTTCTCTAAAGCTGAAGAGTGATCGTCCTATGCCCCAAGTAAGAGAAGCTGGAGGAAAGGTCGTGCCGTTCAAGAGATGATCGACCTTACCAAAACAGCCGAGCATGACCTCGTTCCGGCGCGTATTGCGATGGTATAAAATACTGCATTTATAAGATGTTATCTGAAATTTCGAAGGTGGGTTAGCAGATGCGCAATGGTGGCTTACCTGTTGATGGTGGGGATGGGCTTGAAGACTGCAGGCCAAGTGAGCGAGGGCGCGCGAGATGACAAATGAGGAATGGGCCATAATTTGTAGCGAGGTAGTCGATCTCATGAACGACTACGTCCGCCCACTCGTCGTACCGCTATCTCAAGAGACTGAGCAAGGCGTTCGCTTGATCGGAACCGGGACGTTCGTTCAAAGGGAAAGCGGCGGTGCAATAGTGACGTGCGAACACGTCGCGCGGAACGCTCCCCTTAATTTCAGTCCGTATGGCCACGAGATGGTCTACAGCTACACGGGTGCGTGGCAATCCTTCGTGGAGCCCATCGACGTATCATGGACGACTGGGGCGCTCGCTAAACCCGTCAGAGCCGTGCCGCCCCACCAAGTCGCACTTCAGCATCAGCTCAGTCGATACGAAGAGCTTCTGTTCTTCTACGGGTACTCTGGTGAGAACAGTCACTATGGTTTCGACGTTCACGAGACCAACGGCAGTGGTTATCTTACACAACAGAAGCAGGACGCGAAGCCCGATCCGAGCGTCATTGAGCTGCTTTGGCCCAATGGGCGGCACGACTGGAGCAAGCGTACCACGGCAGAGGCCCGCCGACAGATGAAGCTCGACAATCCCGCCGGTTTCAGTGGGTCGCTCGTGTGGAACACACGCTTTCTGGAAACGGGAGGTGACTTGAGTCGGTGGACGCCGGAGCAGGCTGTTGTGACCGCACTATTGAAGCGCTTCGTTCGAGAAGATGACGCTCTTCTTGCTCTACCGATCGAGGGATTTAGGAGCGTCGGTGGTCTTGAATAGCTATGCCCACTGAACCACGGGCAAGTGGACAAAATCCCTTATCCTCTATCCATTCACCAAAAACGGTCGTTTCTGGCCGGACCACCTGCCCTGCCCCACATCAAGGACTTACGCGGGACAAAAACCCATGACAAAACCTTTGCAGTTTTGGGAGGTTTTTGGCACATTGCAGCATGATCATCGGATATGCCCGCGTCAGCACAGAGGACCAGAGCCTAGACGGCCAACTCGATGCCTTGAGGGCTGCGGGTGCAGAGAAGGTCTTTGCTGACAAGATCACCGGTACCGCCCGCAGCAGGCCCGAGCTGGACCGTTTGCTCGATCAGTTGCGCAAGGGCGACGTGATCACCGTCACTAAGTATGACCGCCTCGCCCGCTCCTTGCGTGACCTTCTCGACATCGTGGACACAATCCAGGCGCATGGCGCGGGCTTTCGGTCGCTGGCCGAAGACATCGACACCACCACACCCTCCGGGCGTCTGGTGTTTCATGTGTTCGCATCCATCGCCCAATTTGAGCGAGAGCGGATTTCTGAGAGGACCAAGGAGGGGTTGGCGGCGGCCCGCAAGCGTGGCCGGGTTGGAGGCAGGCCACCTGCCCTGTCGCCAGTACAAAAGGCCGAGGTTCGCCGCATGAGGGATGACGAAGGCAGATCACTGCCAGAAATCGCGCTACTGTTTAATGTTAGCGCAAAGACGGTACGTCGAGCGTAAACAAAATGAACTAGGTAGAGGAACTCTGATTCTTGCCGGAAAAATAGCTAATTCAATGGCTTGGCTGACTTTAGGCGCTGGAACATTTCTGTGGCAATGTGTTGATACGTAAGCGCTGTGCCGATCACACCATGACGGCGTAATTCCATGGGAGCAGGTCGCCGATCTGGCTTTGTTTGTGGCCTTTGACGATGGCGGTAAGCGTGTTTGCGAGCCAGACGTGTGGGTCGATCGCGTTCATCTTGCAGGTTTCGATGAGCGAGGCGATGACGGCCCAGTTCTCAGCCCCGGCGTCGTGGCCAGCAAAGAGGGCGTTCTTTCGGTTCAGGGCGATGGGGCGAATGGTGCGTTCGACGGTGTTGTTGTCGATCTCGACGCGGCCATCAGTCAGGAAGCGGCCAAGGCCGTCGCGGTATTTGGCGATGTAGGCAAGTGCTTCGCCCAAGGGCGACTTTGCGGAGGCGCGGGCGCGGTGGTAGGCCAGCCAGTCGTCGAGGCGGGCGAGGATCGGGGCGGAGCGGTCCTGCCGGATGGCCAGCCGGGTCGCGGGGCAGTGCCGCGGATCTCGGCCTCTATGGCATAAAGCTCGCGGATGAGAGCCACGCCGTCCTCGGCAATCGGCGCGGGTCCGCTGCGGGTGATCTCGATCAACTTGCGGCGTGCGTGCGCCCAGCAATATGCGAGCTGAATGCCCGGACCGATCCGGTCCGCTGCGATCAAGCGGTTGTATCCGGCATAGCCGTCGACTTGGAGAATACCCCCAAAACCCTTCAATATCCGCTCAGCATGTTGCCCGCCCCGACCTGGGGCAAAGGTGAAGACCACGCCCGGTGGTGACGTGCCGCCCCACGGCCTGTCATCGCGGGCCAAGGCCCAGAAGTATCCGGTCTTGGTCTTTCTGGCCCCCGGATCGAGAACCGGGGCGCGGGTCTCGTCCATGAAGAGCTTGGTTGACCGCTTCAGGTCCGCCATCAGCGCGTCATGGACGGGGCGGAGTTCGAAGGCGGCGCGACCCACCCAATCGGCAAGGGTGGAGCGGTCGAGATCGACGCCTTGGCGGCTGTAGATCTGGGCCTGCCGGTAAAGCGGCAGGTGGTCGGCATACTTGCTGACCAGCACATGGGCGACCGTGGCTTCGGTCGGCATGCCGCCCGGGATCAGCCGCGCGGGGGCAGCCGCCTGAACCACGCCATCGGTGCAGGACCGGCAGGCATATTTGGGTCGGCGGGTGACGATGACACGGAACTGGGCGGGCACGATGTCGAGCCGTTCCGACACATCCTCGCCGATGCAATGCAGGCAGCCACCGCAAGCGCAGGTCAGGCTGTCCGGCTCGATGATCTCCTCGATGCGCGGCAGGTGCTTTGGCAGCAATCCACGATTGGCGGCACGCGGTTTGGCGGGGCGCTTGGCGGCCCGATCCGCGGCATCCTCTTCGGCATGGATCACGGCCATGGCCGTTTCCAGATCTTCCAGCGCCAGTTCGAACTGGTCCGGATCGCCCTTTTCCGATTTACGGCCGAAGACCGCCTGCTTGAAGGCCGCGACCAGCTTTTCTAGCCGTGCGATGCGCTCGTCCTTGCGCTTGTCACGTGCGTCCGCGGCAATCAGCATCGCCTTCAGCGCAGCAATTTCTTCAAGCAGATCAGCGGTCTCTGGCATGGCTGATGTTTACCAAACCACCATGGGCTATGCCTCCGGAAAGAGCACGATGAGTCATCCTGCCGCAGGGCAGAACCGGTCATTCCACGGCTTTGGGAGCCTTCGCCGCGACGGCCCGAACGCGCCGCCAATCGAGCCCCGCAAACAGCGCCTCGAACTGCGCATGGTTCAGCATCATGACCCCGTCCTTAACGGCGGGCCAGGTGAAGCTGTGTTCTTCCAGCCGCTTGTAGGCCATCACCAGACCGGTGCCGTCCCAATACAAGAGCTTCAACCGGTCCGCCTTCTTCGCGCGGAACACGAAGACTGTCCCGGTGAACGGGTCCTTGCGCAGCTCATTCTTCACCATCGCGGCCAGGCTGTCGTGGCCCTTGCGGAAGTCGATGGGCTTCGTCGCCACCATGATCCGCACCCGGTTCGACGGGAAGATCACGGGAAAGCCCGCAATGCCATGATCAGTTCCGCGAGCCGTGCCGCAGGTGTGGCAACATCCAGCCGTATCGTCACAGGGCCGATCAACAGATCAATCGACGCAGTTGAAACAGGCGTGTCCACTGCCTGCGCCGTCGCCACCGGCGCGGCGAACTCGGCTCCCGTTACCTCTGGCACGACCAGCTTGCCCTGCCGCGCAAGCGTCCGCCACGAAGACAGGTGGTTGGCCTTCACCCCATGCCGACCCGCCACCTCATTCACCGTGACACCAGGCACCAGCGTCTCCGCCACCATCCGGCCCTTCGCCTCGTCAGACCACCGCCGCTTGGCTGCCGGTGCTGCCAGCAGCTCCACAAAGCCGACGGCCTCCATACTGCGCTCCCGATGGACTCCCACTGACACCTCCCGTGCAAATCTCCACACGAGGGCGCATCGCAGCTTACGGATTCAGCAGGAAGGTGGGGTCGGCACAGCGCTTACGTTGATACTCAGAAGCCGACAACTCTACTGTGCAGCTTGACATAGTATCCCATGGTCAGAAGGTCGTATCCATTTGAGAAGCTTGTCAGATGAAAATCGCAAGGTTCGCCGTTACCATTCATAAACAAACAGCTTCCCTCTCCCATTGGCCCGGTGCGCCTGTGTGACAGATAGCTGCACATAGCCGAGTAGGTTTCGGTGTCTGTAACGTGCCCGAATTTTTTTGCAAAGCTGTCCGAGCGGATGAAGTATGCAACATCGTCCGCTCCAGCGCGATTGCCAATGCTTGCATGATAGGGATGGCGGCTGATCATACCGAACATCGGTATGGCCGGGTCCCGGCAATAGATCGTCTGCCAAAGGGTTGTGGTAATCGTGTTTCCGTAAGCTTTTGATAGCGTAGAGAGGGCTTTCCAATTCAGTTCATGATCGCGGATTTCCGTCGTGAACCGCTTACCTAGGAAAAGGAGCTGGCGAGCGCCAAAATTCGCCTCTGCCTCCAT
>NZ_CP028920.1 GCF_003060865.1 Gemmobacter aquarius | reverse complement strand
GCCGTAGAATGACCAGGGTGATGCTGACTTCGCTGATTGCTGCCGCAGTGGTGGCAGACCAGTTGACCAAGACCGCAGCGCTGTCGCTGCTGTCGCAGGGGACTGCGGTCCCGGTCCTGCCGGGCCTCAACCTTTCCCTCGGGTTCAATACCGGCGCGAGCTTTGGCATGATGGGCGGGTTCATGGCGGGTAAGCCCCTTCTGATGGCTGCGCTGACGGGCGCACTGACCATCGCCTTCGCCGTCATGGCATTCCGGGCGCAACCTGCTTTGGAAAGGGCAGGCTTTGCACTGGTCGTGGGCGGGGCGCTTGGCAACATCATCGACCGGCTTCGGCAGGGTGCCGTGACTGATTTCCTTGATTTCTATTGGCGTGACTGGCACTGGCCCACGTTCAACGTCGCCGATATTGCGATCACTCTCGGCACGGTCCTGATCCTTGCCGCCTCGCTTCCCCTTCGTCGCCGCAAGGAGCCGGTTCTTGACCAAAGCTGACCCGCAGAGCCTGTCGCGTGACGACCTTTCCTTGACCGTCGCTTTCCTGATCGCACTGGCGGCCACGCTTGGTGCGCTCTTCATCGGAGAGGTGCTTGGTCAGATGCCCTGCACGCTCTGCTGGTATCAGCGTATCGCCATGTTCCCCTTGGTGCCGATCCTTGGCCTGTCGCTCTGGCGGGGAGACGGGATGGCGCGCACCTATGGCTTGCCGTTGGCTTTCGCCGGGCTCGCACTTGCGGCATGGCATTCGGGCCTGTACGCAGGGATCCTGCCCGCACCGATCGTGCCATGCACTGAAAATGGCCCCTCCTGCACCGGTGAGGCGCAGATGATCCTTGGCCTGCCGATCCCCTATCTCTCAGCGGTCGCCTTTGCGGCGATCCTTGCCTGTCTCATCCTGCCGAAAGGACACCGCACATGAACCGCCGCACCCTTATCCTTGGAGCCTCCGCACTTGGTGTTGCTGCCTTCGCGGGTGGCGCCTTCGTGCTGAAACAGCGCCGCGACGCCGAGGCAGAAGCGGCGGCCGCCGCCACGCCAACCGAGGATCAGGCCCTCTTGGTCCGTGACTACTCCCCTAGCTTCGGCCCCGCCGATGCCGCCGTCACACTGGTTGAATTCTTCGATCCCTCCTGCGAGGCCTGCCGTGCATACCACCCCGTGGTGCAGGAAATCCGGCGGCAGTTCCCGACGCAGGTCCGGGTGGTGCTGCGCTACACCGTTTTCCATGAAGGCTCGGACGAGGCAGTGCGCATCCTCGAGGCTGCGCGGATGCAAGACAAGTTCGAGCCGGTGCTGGATGCGCTGCTGGAACAGCAACCAGGCTGGGCTGTCCATGGCTCGCCCGAGATGGATGTCGCCTGGGAGATTGCCGGGGCTGCAGGCCTCGATCTTGAAAAGGCCGAGACGGACCAGTTCTTCCCGGGCATCACTGGTATCCTGAATCAGGATGCGGCCGACGTGGAAGCCTTGGCTATCCGCCAAACGCCAACCTTCTTCCTTAATGGCAAACGGCTGGAGAATTTCAGCGCCGACAGCCTCATCGCCGATGTGCGGTTTGCGGTCGAGAATAGCTGAAGGCCTTCAGGACCGGTTGGCGAAGGCTGAAAACAGGGCCAGCGTTCGCTCGCTGACATGGTGCTCGATGCCTTCGGCATCGCGTTCCGCTGTCTCGGGATCAAGGCCCAGACTGATGAGAAGCGTAGCACGATCTCGTGCCGCCGCCGACATTCCTTCGCGAGCGCACGGCCTGTGTCCGTCAAAAACACCGAGCGATACTTCGCGCGGGTGATCAGTCCCTCCCGCCAGACGGTCGAGCGTCTTGCTCACTGTCGGCACCTTCACACCAAGCCGGGCGGCGATGTCTACGGGCGCGCTTCGCCGTGTGGTGGATCAGTTCGGCGATCAGTTCGACATAGTCCTCGGCTAGTTCATTGCGCCGGGCTTCGCGAACACCCTGAAACGCCCCGGCGCGCAGTCCGCGGGCCGGTCATCCGTTGTGGGTTGGGGTGCAGGATCGAACTCTGTCATGTGAATAGTCTCGCACGGGATGGATTGACAAGTAAAGCGCGGGGCAGAATGTTAGCATTGTCTAACTTTATGCGCCGCGTCTTGTCGGGCGCGATCAGCCAGGAGTGCCAAGAGCCATGACGACCAATGCCTGCGGCAGGAAAGCGAGACTCCCTCCCTTTCCGAAGTCTTCCGCACCATCGCGTCGGGAACGGTGGCACCAGCCGGTTCCGCCGGTTCCTCGCCTTCATCGTCCCGGTTATCTGGTGGCAGTGGGCTATATGGACCCCGGCAACTGGGCGACCTCGCTCGCCGGTGGCGCGGCGTTCGGTTACACGCTCTTGTTCGTCGCGCTTCTGTCGAACATCATGGCGATCCTCTGCAGTCTCTCTGCGCGCGGCTGGCTGTCGCCTCGGGCCGCGATCTGGCGCAGGCCTGCCGCGATGCTTTCCCGAAATGGATGTCCGTCCCGCTCTGGATCTTTGCCGAACTGGCCATCATCGCCACAGACCTGCCGAGGTGATCGGCACGGCCATCGGCCTCAACCTGCTCTTCGGCATCCCGCTCGAGATCGGCATCTTCATCACAGCCGCCGACGTGTTCCTGATCCTTGGCTGCAGAACAAGGGGTTCCGCTGGATCGAGGCGCTGATCATCTCGCTGATGGCGCTGATCGCGGCCTGTTTGTCGTGTTGATTGCTCAGGCCGACCCAGTCTGGGGCGAGGTCATCGCAGGCTTTGCCCCAAGCCGCGAATTTCAACAACCGACGATGCTCTACCTCGCTCTTGGCATTATCGGGGCGACGGTAATGCCGCATAACTATACCTGCATTCGGGGATCGTGCAGACTCGCGCCTTCGGGCTTGATCTGCCCTCGAAGCGCGAGGCGCTGAGGTTGGCGACTTGGGACAGCACCATCGCACTGATGTTCGCCTGACGATCAATGCATCGATCCTGATCCTGGCCGCTGCTGCTTCTACACCGTGGGGCAAAACGACGTAGCCGAAATTGACAAGGCGCATCTGTTGCTGGAGCCCTTGCTCGGCTCGTCGCTCGCGCCGGTCCTGTTCGGTGTGGCACTCCTCTGCGCGGGGCTGAACTCTACTGTCACCGCCACCATGGCCGGACAGATCGTGATGGAAGGTTCATCAACCTGCGCATCGCCCCTTGGGCGCGGCGGCTGATTACCCGGGGCCTTGCCATCATCCCAGCGATCTTCGTGATCCTGCTCTACGGCAGCGGTGGTGTGGGTGAGCTTTTGATCCTGAGTCAGGTGGTGCTGTCATTCCAGCTTCCCTTCGCCATAGTGCCCTTGGTGATGTTCACAGCCAGCCGCGCCAAGATGGCGAACTGGTCGCACCCCGCTGGCTGACCGGCCTCTGTTGGTTGATTGCGGCCGTGATTATCGTGCTGAACGTGAACCTGCTGTCGACCGTGCTTTTGGGCTGACCCTCAGCCGATCGTTCCCAAACAGGAATGTCTCTAGCAACCAGAAAGCAATATCCGTGATCTGCCCGGTCATTACAGCGATACCATAGCGATCATGACAACGCCCGCTACCCGATGAAGCCAGAGGCTTGCACGACCAAGTCGCCTGATGCGTGCGGCCAGTTCATTCGTAAATGCGGCGAGCAACAGGAACGGAACACCAAGGCCGACCGAGTACACTGTCAAAAGGGCCACGCCATCTGCCCCCGAAGCCGCACTCACCGTCAAGATCGACCCTAAAACTGCCCAATGCAAGGCGTCCAGCCAAAAGCAAACGCGAGCCCAAGCAAATAGGCGCCAAGAGGGTTTCCGCCTTTTGCATCAAATGTGAATCGCGTGTCACGGAGCAGGATGCCCGGCCGTATAAGCCCGGTCATGACCAATCCAAACACGATGATAAGCGCACCGCCGACAATGCCGAGCTCGTATTTCCATTGCAAAAGCAAGCCACCGAGAAGGCTGGCACCAGCGCCCAAGGAAATAAATACTGTCGAGAAACCCATAACGAAATAAAGGCTCAAGAGCAGGCGATTCAGGCGAGTTTTCATCTGCACGACACCGTGCGCACTCTGGCCCGGTTGCCCTGCTATGTAGGACACATAACCGGGCGCCAGCGGCAGCACGCACGGGGACAGGAAGACAGAGCCCTCCCAAAAAGGCCGCGAGGACTCCAACGCCAGAAATTTCAAACACGGGTCCTGCTCTCTTTTCGACAAATGAATTGACACCATCGCCCGACATTCGACGCGATAAGCCTGAGAGTTCGCTAACACCTCAAGCAACCTGAGCAGCAAGCAGGTTCTTGCCTCCCGCTTCCATGCAGGGCAGGAATCAAGACGATCATGGTACACATTTGAGTGAACCGCGCGCGCAGTTCGCCGACAAGACTTGAACCTCGATCCATAAGTGGGTGTATCCGTGCCGTCAGAGATTGTCGTCCGAACTGCTCTCTGGGGCAAGCATGGGACGACTTTAGCGCTCCATCGCTGGCTTGTTTACTTCCGCACGGTCTGAGGTGGCGTTCAGCCCGAGCAAGGGGAATTTTTATGTTAGGCAGATCGACGCTAATTCTTGTGCGACTTGGGTGCTGCTTAATTGTGGGTGCCTGCTCAGTTCCGGCCAGTCAGTCAATCGACAAGGAAACAGGGTTTCTCAAAGAATGCCGGAAGGGGTTGGGGCGATTGCCGCACCTTACCAGAATCTTCAGGAAGTGCTTTTGAGGCCAGAGGACGGTTGCTACTGGTACCGCTACGTCGGGCCGGTCGAGACGACAATGCTGCCACTGCGAACCGTCGCGGGGCGCCCAATCTGCACACAGGCTGCTGTTCAATCCGAAGTAACGGGCTGAGCCAATAGTCGCGATACGAACAAACGTCCACTTTCGGTCGAGCGTGTCCATGTTGTAGTGTTGACCATGGAACGCGCGGCCAAGCGGAAGGGTCATGCGGTGGTGACCCTATCGCCTTCTTCAGCTGGATAAAGTGGGCTGTCACACCAGTTTGGACCTGATCGTAAAGATCATTGATGTGTGGCATTACCATGCGGACGCAACCTGAGCTTGCCCGGCTGCCGATAGACCGCGGGAGTGGGGTTCCATGAATGCGCAAATACGTATCCCTTTCGCCCAGGTAGAGATAAAGTGCGCGTGATCCCAAGGCATTGCCTGGACCCGGTGCCATCCCGTCAGCGAACTTGGCGTAGATCTCTGGTTCCCGCGCAATCATCGACGCGGTTGGTGTCCAGTTGGGCCACTTCGCCTTGCGCCTGATCGTGTAGGTTCCAGGTTCGTAAAGTCCGTCGCGGCCGATGGCGACACCGTAGCGCATAGCTGATCCATCTGGTTGAATATGGTATAAGTACCGGGCGATCGCATCAACATGGATGTCACCGGGAACCAGACCAGTGCGCGCTTGGACGCGCGTCGGCAACAGGCGCGGATGAAGTCCCCAAGGGTTCGTTGTGGTAGGTTCATAGCCAAGTGGTGTCACCTCTGCGTCCCACGCGTCCCACTGGTCTTGAAGATGCGAGCCCGCCACCACTGGAGAGGAAACTAGCGCGGCGGCGCCTACCAAAAATCCGCGTCGATCGACCATCCGCTTCGCTTTCACAATATGAGTGCCTCCCGAATACACCAGAAGGGTTAGTCGTTAACGGCACCGCTTTCTGGTCTCAAGTCCAGTCAAGTCACTGTTACCTCCGCAATACAGCAAGACGAAGACTGTCGCGCTTACTGCCGGACACAAATTTTTCCCAGAACAGACCACCAGCTCTAATGCGCCTTTCGATGTAACACCGCCCTGTGCTTTTCTCGATACATTTGCATCTCATGCGGCCGAAACGCTCTCACTTTCTCACGCAGAACGGTGGGCTAAGGCGGTAAGCTCTGAGCCGGATGCAAAAGGTCTTTTGCCAAGCGGTCCGACAGCTTGCCCCTTGATCGTCAGATCAGCAGCACCTGAGTGCCGACTTGTGCAAGCTCGTAAAGTTCAATGACATGCTCGTTGTAGAGGCCGATGCACCCGTTCGATGATCTGCGACCGATCTTCCGGGTATCATGGGTGCCGTGGATCAAATAGGCAGGCCAGGACAGATACAATCCGCGGACACCAAGCGGGTTGTCCTTGGATCCGCCTTCGACCATCTTCGGCCAGTCCGGGTTGCGCTCGAGCATGGATGCCGTCGGACGCCACGGCGGGTTCACAGCCTTGCGGACAATCTCGGTCCGCCCGAGCCGCGTCAGTTCCTCGGACAGGGGGACGGACGAGGGATAGAGCCGGTAGATCGACTGATCCTCTGACCAGTAATGCAGTGCGCGTGATTTTGTGTCCGCCAGAATTGCACCACCCTTAGTATTCTCAAAATAGTCCCGCCACTGAGGCATCCGGAAGCTGGACACGTTGTTCCGTACGCTGCCGGATACAGGAGCCTGAAACTCGGTCGTGCCGTCCTGCGCCAAGGCTGGTAGGGCCGCAAGACCCGCCATCCCGACTGCTCCGCCCATCAAAGCCCGTCGCCCGATCCGTTCCTCGGCCATGGATCACTCCTTCACCTACGTTTCGGAATGGGCAGTATCGTCCTCTTGCCTCCGGGACAAATCAAAGAGCCGTCAACAGAGCACGGTTTGGGCCGAAAGCGCTACAATCACTGCGCCGTTCTTCTTGCGAGGTTTCTGATGGGCCCATGGAAGTCGACCAACAGGTCTCGACACTCTGACATTGCCGTGATCCGGCAACGCATGCCTTGCATCTCAAGTAGCTAGAGCAATTAGCCCTCGCCACTCAAGACGGGGGCTTTCGCAGGATGATCACTTCAGACGCTCATCCCTTTTCCGGCGGAAAGCTGCTTCAAGGTCTGCCCGGTTTGGGCGTGGCCCTGGCCGCTGGTGCCGCACTTGTCCTCGCCTTGCCGCCATATTCGATCCTGCCCTTTGCGCTGATCGCCTTCGCTGTGCTGGCAATTATGTTGCATGGCACGCCGTGGCCTGTCGCGTTTCGAATCGGATATCTGTTTGGCTTAGGCCAGTTCGTGCCCGGGCTTTTCTGGATCACCGAAAGTTTTCAGGTCGAGGCAGATCGGTTCGGATGGTTGGCTTTGCCAGCCGTGTTCGGCCTTGCAGCTCTGCTGGCAGTGTTTCCGGCTTTTGCCTGTGCCCTTGCCGCCCGCATGGCGCGCGCCGGATTGCCGCTCTCGCTTTCGCTTGCGACAGGCTGGACCGGCCTTGAATGGCTGCGGGGGCATGTTCTGACGGGGTTTCCTTGGAACCTTGCTGCCTACACGCTGGCCGATTGGTTGCCTCTCGCGCAGATGGCCTCCCTGGTCGGCAGCTATGGGCTGGGGTTCCTCTTGGTGCTTTGTTCAGCACTGGTCGGGCTGGCTTTCCGCGCGCCCGCTCGCAGGTTGCAAGTCATCCGTTTCGCCAGCGCCACCGCAATTGCGGTCACCGTCGCTGGTTTCGGTTTTGCGCGCCTGACCTTGTCCGATCCCCCGTCGGAGCGCGGCACTCAAATCCGCGTCGTGCAACCGAACATCGCGCAAAGCGCCAAGTGGGATGAAGGATCCCGGAAAGCCAACATCCTTCGGCTTCTGGCTCTTTCTGCGCGCCCGGGCGACTACGATATCCTGCTTTGGCCCGAAACCGCATGGCCGGGGTTTCTCGCCGAAGACACTGGGGCCCGTATCATGCTTGGGTGGCTCTTGCCGAAGACCGCCGTATTGTTGGCGGGCAGTCCTGAGCGGGAGGTTACCTCTAACGAAACAGTGTACCGAAACTCTGTGCTCGCCATCGCGCCGGATGGCTCCGTCCTGACGCGCTACGCCAAGCATCACCTTGTGCCCTTTGGTGAATACGTGCCGTGGCGGAGAGTCCTGCCGTTCCAGCGATTGGTCGAATCTTTAGGTGATTTCCTCCCCGGTCCGGGTCCCCGCACCCTTGCATTCGGCCCACATCCCTATGCGGGCATCGCTATCTGCTACGAGATCATCTTTCCCGGGCATGTGGTCGATGATGCCATCCGACCGGACTGGATATTCAATGCAACCAACGACGCCTGGTTCGGCAGCTCGATTGGTCCAAAGCAACATCTGGCTTCAGCCCGGATGCGAGCCATCGAAGAGGGGCTTCCACTCGTGCGGGCCGCAAATACGGGAATCTCGGCGGTGGTCGATGCCTACGGCGAGACACTGGCGATGCTGGACATTGAGACTTCTGGCGTAATCGACATGCGCTTACCGAGATCCCTGCCACCGACCCTCTACGCCCGTCTTGGCGACTGGTCCGCACTTCTCCTTATCCTTGGCTCTTGGGGAGTTTTCGCCTTCTGGGTCTGGCGGAAAAAAACGGTCTTGAAAGGAAGCCAGAAATGATCGGACCAGTTTTCGGGATCGTCGGATTCCTGTGGGGCTACTATCTCGCCCGACAGCGCGGCGGCAAGACGCTGGACCGCCTGCAATATGGCGCAGGCTTCGCCATCGCTTTCGGGCTGTTTGGCACCCTCCTTGGCGTTGCCCTTGCCCGGTTTCTTGGGGCGGCCTGATCGGCGAAACCTCGCCGGTGCTGCACTCCTCACCTTTTTGTCGGTTGAACCTCTAGTTGCTCGAGGTTCTAGACCGCACGCTGTTCTCATCGCCTGGACTGTTCATGCGTCTTCGTCTCTTCAGATCATCCTTTGGGTCGCCGCGACTGCGGCGGTCGTCGCTTTTGCGGCGGCGCGGTGGTGGCCTGCAACGGAGGACAGCGCAGCTGCAGCATCTGCTTTCACGCCCACCTTCGCACTTGCAGACAGCGAAGGTCGTATCCGTACGACGGACGAATTCCGCGGAAAGTTCCTGTTGGTGTTCTTCGGCTTCACAAGCTGCCCGGATGTCTGCCCCACGACACTCTCCGAAGTTGCACAGGTCATGGATGACCTTGGATCCGAGGCAGGATCGGTGCAGCCGATCTTCATCTCGATCGATCCCGAACGGGACAGACGGCTTGGACTGACTGACTACACCAAGGCGTTCCACCCAGCGATCCTCGGTCTGGCCGGCAGCGAGGCCGAAACACAAGTTGCGGCCGCAAGCTTCAAGATCTTCTACGAGCGGGAGGCCGACACCACTTCGCCGGACGGCTACACGATGGCGCACAGCCCTGGCCTCTATCTGATCGGCCCAGATGGCGCGTGGCTGCGTCAATTCACCTACGGCACTCCGGCGGCCGAAATCCTCTCCGACCTTCAATCGAGACTTTGACCCATGAAACACTTCCTCCTTGCCGCATCTCTGATCGTGTCCGCGCCTGCCGCCATGGCCTGCGAGACCGTGACCATCGGTGATCTGACCGTTGAGCACGCCTGGTCCAAGGCGACGATTGGCGCGGGGCGACCCGGCGTTTTCTATGTGGGGATCACCAACGCTGGATCTGCGGACGATGCGCTGATCGGCATTGCAACGCCTGCAGCCGGTATGCCGATGCTGCACGAGACTGTCGTTCAGGACGGCATCGCATCAATGCCGCATGCGATGTCCATCCCTGTGCCGGCCGGCCAGAGCGTGCAGCTTTCGCCTGGCGGATACCACGGCATGCTGATGGGGCTGACGACAGCCCTGAAGGAAGGGGACAGCTTTCCGGTCACCCTCATCTTTGAAAAGGCCGGAGAGGTCACGATGAATGTCGATGTCCTTTCGTTGCGCGCGGAGGGTCCGGATTGCGCCGACGCAGGGCAATAATCCTCGGCGCTGGAGGTGCCATCGGAGCCGTCGCCTTCATGCTGGGCGTCGGAGCCTATCGCACGCGCAACAGGCCAGCTCTCAGCGAGGTCCTGCCCTTGCCAATCGGCGAGATGTCCTGGGCATTGACCGACCACCGGGGTCAGTCCGTCCGACCCACAGACTGGGCCCGTCGCCCGGTCATGGTGTTCTTCGGCTTCACCTGGTGCCCGGACGTCTGCCCGACCACACTAAGCGACATATCGCTCTGGCTCGAAGAACTGGGAGCCGACGCGGACCGCTTGATCGTGGCGCTGATTTCGGTCGATCCGGAACGAGACACGCCCGACGTCCTTGCGGATTACGTCAGCAATTTCGACCCGCGTATCATCGGGTTGACGGGTCCCGCCGACAAGGTCGCGCAGGCCGCCGCAGATTTCCGGGTAACCTATCGCCGCGTCGACAAGGATGGCGGCGACTATACGATGGACCACACCGCCGGTGTGCTCCTGTTCCACCCCGATGGGCGCTTTGCCAGCATCATCGACTTCCATGAAGACCGGCGCTTCGCCGTTCCCAAAATCCGCCGAACCCTCAGTTGAAAGGTCATTCTGCCAGATGATCCGCTCCGCGTTTCTGATCCTTGCTGTCGCATCTCTCGCCCCGCTCCAGGCAGTGGCAGATCCTCCGACGGCGCATTTGCCGATGGCATTCGAAGCCACAATCGAACCCGGTGACACATTGGACAGCGTCCTTGGTCACGCAGGAATCCCCGCGACGATCCGGGCAGAAGCTGCCCTCGCGCTGTCAGGTGTTTACGACTTGACCGATCTGCGACCCGGTCACCGGATCGAATGGGCGGCAGCGTCCGGGGATTCAGCATCGCTGACACGCCTGTCACTCTTCGTGGAAGATGGTGTGGAGATTGCTCTTCGCTTCGATGGGCCATTAGCCGCACAGCGCATCGACCCACCGGTTCGTGAGACGGACCGGCGGGAGACCTTGACCCTCGACGGAACCCTTTACGACGCCTTGACGGCCCGAAATGCACCAGAACGCTTTGCGGTTGACCTAACCGCAGTTCTTGCGGGCCAGGTCGATTTCAGGCGCGACCTGAAGGGCGGAGAGACCTTCGCGCTGGTCTGGCAGGAAGACCAACTTCCCGATGGCAGCATCGCGGGCGAGCCGCGCCTGAGTTACGCGCGGTTGGAGCTTCGCGACCGCGTCCTCGAACTCGTTGCGACCGAAGCCGCCGGCCCGGTCATCGTCTTTGAAGATGGCGAAGCCGTGCAGCGTTCAGCGGCACCCATCCTTGGTGCACGACTGTCGTCCGTCTTTGGGCGCCGGAACCATCCCGTGTTGGGTGGGGTTCGCATGCATACCGGGATCGATTACGCGGCACCCGTGGGCACCGAAGTCTCGGCGACCGGCGCCGGTCGGGTGATCTTTGCGGGCTCGATCCGCGGCTATGGCACCACGATCGACATTGATCACGGCGGTGGGGTCGTGACGCGATATGCGCATCTTTCAGAGATCGCCGAAGACGTTCGCGTGGGGTCACGGGTCAAGGCGGGAGACGAGATTGGCGCGGTCGGCGCGACAGGGCTCGTGAGCGGCCCCAACCTTCACTACGAAGTTCGTGTCGACGGCAGACCGGTCGATCCTAAAGACCAGGACGCCTTGCCGGAACAGGAGATTGCTTCGGCAGATGATCTCAATGCGCTCGCCACCTGGCGCAGCGAAACTGGCTTCATTTCAGGAACTGACGGAGAACGCGGATGAACAGATATTTGATCGGACGCCGCGAGGTCATCCTTGCAGCAACAGCATTTGCCGTAACCCCTGCCGCCAAAGCTAAGGCAGAGGAAGAACCGCCAATCCATGTCGTCAAGGGGCGTGGCTGCGAGTGCTGTGAAGCATGGGTCGACTATCTGCGGGAGCAAGGCTTCACCGTGACCGATGAAGTTTCGATGGGCACGCTGTTGATCCGCTTCAAGATGGATCAGGGAGTTCCGGTCAAGGCGTTTTCCTGCCACACGGGAACGGTCGAAGGCTATGCGCTTGAGGCCATGTTCCCGCCGCAGACATCCGGCGGTTGCTGGCTGAGCGTCCCGACGCTGTCGGACTTGCCGTGCCCGACATGCCTTACGGCTCGCCCGGCATGGGGTCTGAAGACAGCCGCGATGCCTACGATGTAGTACTGATCCGGCGCGATGGCGGCCTAGAGGTTTACACCAGCTATCCGGCCGCCTGATATCACATCATTGCTTGCGGATTCCGATCATTGCCTTCGCGCTCTTCGGCCGACACAACAGACCAGTCAAAAGGCACCGACGATCTGTTCGACGGCGTCGTCGCTGTCCCAAGCGAACGGACCTTGTAGCCGTCCGATCTCGCGGCTTTGACGGTCAATCAGAAGCGTTGTCGGCAGCCCGATAAAGGCCAGGGCAAGCTGAACCCTTAATGGCTCAGCCCAATAGAGCGGCAGAGCGTCCAGACCGATCTCGTCATAGAACTGTCGGCCCCGGCCAATCCCAGCGTCATCAATGCAAAGAGGCAGGACCGCGAAATCCGCGCCGCCGAGCCGTTTTTCAAGTCGCTCAAGCATCGGCATCTCTTCCCGACAGGGCGGGCACCACGTCGCCCAAATGTTCAAAAGGATCACCCGTCCGGCGAAGTCGTCGAGATACCGGGTGGTTCCTTTCTCATCCAGGATCGGGGGTGAAAGCAGTTGCTGAGGGTCGCT
This sequence comes from Gemmobacter aquarius, assembly GCF_003060865.1. Lineage (NCBI taxonomy): Bacteria > Pseudomonadati > Pseudomonadota > Alphaproteobacteria > Rhodobacterales > Paracoccaceae > Paragemmobacter > Paragemmobacter aquarius. Next base: position 186,335 of record NZ_CP028920.1, on the reverse strand, counting down.
CCGAAGTCGGAATGGAGGCCGAGCCTCAGCCGGAGTTGCGAGATAGGGCATGGCGAGGCCGACGAGTACCGACCGGCGGCAGATATGGGTGAGCATGGCGTGTTCCCCGTAAAAAGGCCCGGACCCGCAGACTGGCTGCAGGTCCGGGCGCGCTTCAGGCTAAAACCGCGAACTCGGTCATCATGCCGGTCGAGAGGTGGGGCATATGGTGGCAATGCAGCATCCAGCGCGCGGCTTCACCTGCGTCCAACGCAACCGTCACCATGCCCATCGGCGGCACATGCACGGTGTCGCGTACCGCACCTGCAAAACGCGCGCCACCAGTGCCGACCACCTGAAACGCGTGACCGTGAAGGTGCATCGGATGTGCCATCATGGACATGTTGTGAAACATCATCTCGACCCGATCGCCGGACTTCGCCGTTACCGGCACATGGGTGCCCCAGGTCTGTCCGTTGATCGTCCAGACATAGGGCATCATCGAGCCACCCAGCATGAGCATCGGCTGCGATGCGGGCGCACGTTCGGGCAACGGAGTGACCGCGCGAAGCAAGCTTTCCTGTGCGAGATCGCCGCTGAAGGCGGGATGGTCTCGCTCCGACAAGTCAGCGATCTTCGCCACAGCGGCCCCCGGCGTGGCCAGGATGACACCCGTCCTTTCCTTGGCGCCCTCGCGCAAGGCGAGAACCGGATACGCCCCGCCCTCCCTCGGTACTTCCAGCTCGATGTCGAGACGCTGGCCCATCGCGACACCAAAGCGACTGCCAGGCAGCGGTTGCACCGGCTCGCCGTCCACCGCAACCAGCCGTCCGGGAAGCGCGCCCGTATCGATCCAGAAGACAGTCGCAGCGGCGGCATTGATCACGCGGACCAGCACTTGCCCGCCTTTGTCCACCTGTACGACTTCCGGGTCGTCAAGCGTCCGGTCGTTGGCGAGATAGGCATCGAAGTTGTAGTCGTTGAGGTCCATTGCCATGCCGTCCATGCCCGGCATCGCCATCATGCCGCCCTGCTCCATGGCGCCCATGTCCATCCCGGAATGGTCCATGGCACCTTGCCCCGACTGGCCATGATCCATGCCGGCCATCGATGCGCCGCCGGTGATTTCGGTCAGCACCTCGGCGGGCGACTTGAACGCAAAGTCGTGCAGGAACAGCGTCACCTCCTGACGATCTGCCGCAACATCCTCGGGCCGCCGCACGATCAGTGGCGCTGCTAGAAGTAGCATTTCATGCGCCGGGACGTGGGCGTGCATCCAGTGGGTGCCCGGCCTTGCCGCGAAGTCGTAGGCGCGGATGTCACCGGGCTGCAGCATTGGCATCGGCAGGTCGGGGACACCGTCCTGTGCGTTGTCGGGGATCTGTCCGTGCCAGTGAATGATGGTAGGCTCTGCGAGCGAGTTCTTGAGGTCAACCGCAAAGGCCTGTCCAGGATCGAGTACAAGCCCCGAGCGGCCATTGCCATCCATGAGCCCCCAGACGGTTGCGGCCCGGCCTTTGATGTCAAGCGTCCGGGTTGTGGCCGTCAAAGACATCCGGGCGGATTGGGCCCGCACCCGAGCGGGCAGGACCAAAGATGCGGCCGTGGCCGCAGAAGCGGCCAAAAAGCCGCGACGAGAAAGAGATAGCATGCGAGTTCTCCTGAATCGCTAGATGATTGGGACGAGCGGTTTCCGGCTCAGGCCGGAACCGCGGGGTCAAATCACTGCATTTTGGGAGGGTGCCCCAGAGGCGGAATGGCCAGCGAAGCAAACAGCAAGCCGAAATGGAGCTCGACATCGGCGGCACGCGCCACCACTTCGGTACCACCGTTCGGTGCGGGCAAGGCCGCAGTGGCGAAAAGGCAATGCTGCTGGCAAAGAACCTGTTGCGCGTCGCTGTCAGGACCGTCAGTCGTCTGCATGGGCATCAAATGGCCAGCCATCGCCATTATCTGTGCATGGTCGACCTGAGATTGCCCGCGCCCTTCGCCCAAAGCCATCACGGGCAAGATCGCCGCCAAAAGGTAGGCGGCAAAGATCAGGACACGCATGCCAAAGGTCGTAAATGTCATGGTTGGAATACTATCAGGATGGGCCGTTGCCGTCACCTGACAGTTTGGTGTCCCTGCCCGACATCGGGCTGTCTCGCGTGCGGTAACAATGCCGAGTTTTCTGATTTCTTGAAACGCTATCGCAAAGTTTACTGGAAACCGCGTCCGGCGAGCAGGACCATTCAGGAAAATGCGGGACAATGATTTGATGAAAAAGCTCCTCCTCGCCCTCACAGCATTGATTAGTCTGGCCGCCTGCGGGGCCGAACCTATCTGGGCGCCGGATGATGTCGTCGCGACCGCGCGCTATGCGCATCCCGGGCCGACCTCGGTTACTCTCTACACGGTACTCTCGACCCGAAGCGGTGCGGGTGCGCATGCGGGACTCCTGATTAACGGATCAGAGCGTGTTCTGTTCGATCCGGCTGGATCCTGGCGGCATCCCAGACTTCCCGAACGCAATGATGTCCATTTCGGGATCACCCCGAAGATGGTGGATTTCTACATCGACTACCACGCCCGTGAGACCTTCGACGTCGTGGAACAGACAGTCGAGGTTTCCCCTGAAATAGCCGCGATGATCATGCAGCGGGCCATGGCTTACGGTGCCGTACCAAAGGCCAACTGCACCATTGCCTTGTCGCGCGTGCTGGAAGGCGTTCCAGGCTTCGAGAGCCTCCCTATGACCTGGTTCCCGAAACGGATGATGGAGGGCTTTGCTGAGCTTCCAGGCGTGACGACCCGAAAAATCACAGATGACGATGCCGATCAAAATCATGGGGTTCTGCTGGTCCAGGCCAGCGATGCGCAGCTGGAGTAGTTTTTTGGTGATTGCTCCGGCAGAAACCACGACTTCACTCGCCACAGCAATTGTTCGGCGGTATCGTCGGCGACAACTTTCGACATGAGGTACATTTGATGAACATGACGCGTCGCACCATTCTGACTGCAGGTCCAGTTTTCCTGGCCATCGCCGCCACACCGATGCTGGCGGAAACGGATGCGCGCATCCATGTGGTCAAGGACCCCGGCTGTCCATGCTGCAATGCCTGGATCGGACACCTTCGCGAGAATGGTTTCAATGTAAGCTTTGAGGAGCGCAGCATCGAAGAACTCGCGGCGTATAAGCGCGAGCGCGGCATTCCGGAAGAACTGTCCTCCTGCCACACGGCGACGATCGATGACTATACCATCGACGGGCACGTCCCCGCCGCAGACATCCGCCGCCTTCTGGACGAACGTCCAGAAGTGGTCGGACTTACCGTTCCGGGTATGCCGTTCGGTTCACCCGGAATGGGACCGGAGACGGAGCGCGAGGCATACGAGGTTCTTCTCGTCGGACTCGATGGCAGCAGCCAGGTCTTCACCAGCTATCCGAGCGCCTGACTTCGCTTCAGGATGAAAGGGCGTCACAAGAAGCAGTGGCACGAAGCGCTTGTCTCCAGGTGCCACAGCAGTATCAAGGCAAACCCAACTCGGTTGACCGCCATACTTCTTCCAGCGCGGCCTGCAGGTTGACGCCGTCCAATGGTCTGATCGCGGCATCAAGACATCGCGCGGCGTGATAGGCCGTGGCCGCCATTGCACTGGGCGCCGTGCCATGGACGAGCCGGTAACGCGCCGCGAAACTGTCCATCTGACTCTCGCCTTCCCATCCCGCTGGAAGGACATCCTGCACCAAGACGATGCCTTCCGATTGATACGCGCGCGCGGTTGCGCTGGCTGCTGGCTCGGGGCCAAGGACCACCACCACATCGGGGGGCTCGCTAGGTGTTCCTAACAGGTCCTCGACCAACCCTGCTGCTTCGCGCGGAAGCGGCAGAACATGCACATCAACCCCGCCCAAATGCCCGTCAGACGTCTCATTCGCGTGCCCATCCCGCTCGTCCGCCGCCAGCAGGAAACCGCGGACGGCTTCGGCGAGGCCTACTTCAAGGTCTTCGCCGACGACCAGAAGTGCGGCCGTGAACGAATGCGCCGATGCAATCCCTGACATCCCCATCCACAGTGCGGCCACCAGGACGGGACTGGGAGTGGGCAAAACTTGGGGGTCATGCGGCTGCTCTTTGGTAGGCTCCGGTTAGCCGACCGTCGAGAACGGCGGCGCGGACAACAGCCACGCGGTGGGCTCCATTGGGCGACCATCTCATGCGGCGGCGCTTGCCCATGCGGGTGTTCCCGATGTCGTCCACGCAGCCCTCTGCCCGGGATGAAGAAATCGGAAAACCCGTGCGGTACCGCCGACCATAGTCGGTCAGGCTGTCCATGTTGTTCGCAAGGTAGGAATAGAGGTCCCGGCACCGGGCTTGCACGCGTCGGGCTGCTTCAGCCGCCATGCGATCATCTGTATTCAGCCGCGTGCAATCGACGATCAACCATTGCAGACTGGTCGTGGCCGTTAGAACTTTCCCATGCCAAAGGTACCATCGCAGTGTTTCGGCCGGACGTTTGAACAACACTGGAATGCCGGAGAAACCCCTGCTCTGCAGCAGGCCTTTTACGGCGTTCTCGACGTGCTGAATACGCATCGAGATATGCCACCAGTCGAGGATGTGGCGGACCTTTCCATCGACGGCATTGCGGACGAGGTTTGGCAGGGCTGGTTCCCCGTCCGAAATTACCGTGACGGTTTGTTCGTGATCCCAACCGAGAGCCCTCAAGTGCTGGCGAAGCTGACTGGCAGGTGACAGGACCGCCTGTTGCACCAAGCCGAAGCGACGGCACCTATCGTGGCCTTCAATTTTACCGACCACAACATCGAGGTGTCGCTTCTGATATTCCGGCCTGCATCGGATATGCGCACCGTCCAGGAAAACCGTCAGCGCAGGCGCCTCTTCGGCGGCTGAAGGAACCAGCGGCTCATTCTGCTCGCTGTCGCAGATTTCCCGGGCAACTTTGCCCAGTCGATTGCGCACCGATGTGTTCACCTGCTTCGCGCAAGGCAGAAAGGTTTCCAGAATACGCACCGCTTCCCGAAAGGAATGACGCGCTCCAAGTTCGGCTTGAAGGCGTCGCAGTTCCGGGGTCGATCGATCCGGGAAAAAGTGAGCGAGAGGCGAAAGCGGTCCGCCCAAGACAACATCGGATTTTGCATTGCAGGCGCAACGCCGAATGCGCGGCGCTTTGACCTCGAACCTGCCGAAGAGTGTGTCGAGCACCCGCGACCGATAATCATGTATAGCCCGGACCCCGTCGCAGTCCGGGCAGATCCGGCTGGCTTCGGAAATTTCCTCGATCTGGTCGTGCAGGATCGCACTTTGCAATTGCCCCAGGATCGTCTTCGCATCTTCGAGCAACAACCCGAACCCCTCAGGCTGCGTGCGTCGAAACGGGCGGGACAAACGGCCGAGACGATGCCTCTTTGTGGTTCCGTTCTCAAAGGTCGTCTCGACAATAATCCGCACTTCCATGGCAGTTCCCTTCTCAATGAACCACCAACATACACAGACACCCCCAAGTTTTGCCCACTCCCCTTTGATTTTGTTGACTTTCGCATACCGCATTTAAGGGCTACGCGACACTCGGGTTCATGCGCCGTTGGCGGACCGGTTCGTCAAGCACGGCTCCAAAAGCTTCATCTGAGCCAGAACCGTTGGCCAAAGAAGATCCCAAGATGCAGGAATTTCATGACCAGATCCGCGCCGCGCCGAGTTCCAACCGGGAATTTCATGCCTCTGACCTTTGTCGCCTCATCGGGCAGGCTGCTTACGACGCACGCATCGTAGACGTCATCCGGCAGTTGGGTTGTCCGAGGTTCACGGCGACGCTTGCAGTTCATGGCCGTGCTGTTTTGGCCGGAGAAATTCGGAGGTGATACCTCTCCCAATTGAAACCGCGAACCGAAGTCGCAGTACGGCTTTTTGTTTTTGCAGAGCAAACAAATTTCGATCCTCTGAAACGCGTTCTTTCTTGTTTGCTAACGGCAAGCTACCCAAAAGGCGAAGTTGCAGCATTTGGACCGCAACAAAATCATGAGAAACGCCCAAGTCCGATTTGTCAGTTACCGCCACACAAGCTATGGCGTTCTTGGAGATGGCGTCCCTCCGATGTGCAGTTGCGCGCGCGTTTCAGTGGGATTAAGCCAGTTGTTGTCTGGTGCCCTTCGTCTTGGCGAGGGGATAATCGGGAACGCGGTGCAACTCCGCGACGTGCCCAACGCTGTAAAGTGGACGGGACCACAAATGCCACTGGCCGAAAGGTTCGGGAAGGCGTGGTTCCGGATGAAGCCAAGTCAGAAGACCGGCCAGACGAAACCGGGGCGGGCGATGGCCGGCGCAGGTCCCGTTTCTGTGCAGGGGAAGACTATGACCGCCGAACCGTTCTTGACTGATGCCGGGCCGTTTGCCGAGGCCGAGCGCGCTGCCGTATATCGCGCGATTCACACCCGCCGCGACGTACGCAGTCAGTTTACCGACCGCCCAATTAACGACGCCACACTGTTGCGCCTGCTGACAGCAGCGCATCATGCGCCCTCCGTCGGGCTGTCGCAGCCTTGGAATTTCATCGTGATCCGGTCAGAGGCAGTAAAGCTTCGGGCGCAGACGGCATTTGCCAAGGCCAATGCCGAGGCACAGGCGATGTTTCCCGAAGACCGCCGTGCGCTTTATTCGTCGCTCAAACTGGAGGGCATACTGACCGCACCCATAAGCCTGTGTGTCACATGCGATCACAGCCGGGGTGGCCCAGTGGTGTTGGGGCGCACGCATCAACCGCAGATGGATGTCTATTCCACTGTATGCGCTGTGCAGAACCTGATGCTGGCGGCAAGGGCCGAAGGGATTGGCGTCGGTTGGGTCAGCATCTTTGACCCCGCCGACATGCAGCAACTGTTGGATCTGCCCAATCATGTCAGCGCGGTGGCGTGGCTGTGCCTTGGCCATGTCGATGCGCTTTATTCCGAGCCCGAGTTGCAAGCGAAAGGCTGGGCCCAGCGGGTTCCACTGGCCGATCTTGTTTTTGCCGAACGCTGGGGGCGGCGTGCCTAGACCGATTTCGGTGCCCTGCCATTTCGGCGAATGGATGCAGGGGCGGCTGGGGCCAGCTGGCCCAGTGGCGCTGATCACGCTGACGCCTGCCGGTCCGCGGGTGATTGCGCGCTGGCGTGCGGGTGTCGGGCTGGCGTGTCAGTCGGTGACGCATGGCCCAATGGATCCGGCGTTGCTGGCGCGGTTTGCGCGGGCGCTTGGTGGATTGCCACCGGGGCGGACCCTACTGCGGGTGCCTTATCCGCCTGGCCTGGGCACTGGCATGTCCACCGCTGGTCTGCTGGGGGTCGCGGCCTTTGCTGGGCGGGCGCTTGCGCCGCTGTCTCTGGCGCGGGCTTGTGTGGCCGCCGAAGGAGCCAGCGATCCGCTGATGTTCGCCCAACCTTCGCGGCTCTTGTGGGCCTCGCGTCAGGGGCGGGTTCTGGCGCGATTGTCGCCGCAGCCGCGCGCGCACCTGCTGGCCGGGTTTTGGGGTCCAGCACGGCCGACGCAAGCGGGCGATCTGGCATATGCCGACGTATCGGACCTTCTGGAGCGTTGGCAGGCCGAGGCCCCGCTGGCCACCCGTGCCGCTCTTGCCAGCGAGAGTGCGGCGCGCTGCGTTGCCCTTCGCGGCCCGTCGGAGGACCCGACCGAACGGCTTGCACACGATCTGGGGGCGCTTGGGTGGATGATGTCGCATTCGGGTGCGGCGCGGGCGCTGATCTTTGCCCCGGGCGCTCTGCCGCGCCATGGTATGGCGGCATTGCGTGAGGCTGGGTTGCGAGGTGTTCATCATCTGGCCACCTTGGGCGAATGACAAGGAGCACATCTATGCGCGATCACGGCGGAAATCTGGATCAGGCGATGGCCGTTTTCGGCACGGGCGACTGGATTGACCTGTGCACGGGTATCAACCGCCGCCCTTGGCCATTGCCCCTGCTTGACCCGGACTGTTGGCGCAGCCTGCCGACTCGGGCAAGTCAGGCGGGTTTGGTGGCGCAGGCGGCGCGCGCATGGGGAGCATCAGATCAAGCGGCCGGAATAGCGCTTGCGGGCGCGCAGGCGGCTATTCAACTAATGCCCTTGTTGCGGCCCGCCGGGCGTGCGGCAGTGCTGGGGCCGACCTATAACGAACACGCGGCGTGTCTGTCACAGGCAGGCTGGGATGTTGCCAATGTCAGCACGCCAGAAGCCCTGCACAGTGCCAGCCTTGCCGTGGTGGTGAACCCCAATAAACCCGACGGGCGCCGCCATACCCCGCACGATTTGCTTACCCTGTCCCGAAAGGTTGGGTTTCTGGTGGTGGACGAAAGCTTTGGTGACATCTCCCCCGGGCTTTCGCTTTTGCCGCGGGCAGGGCAGGATAACCTGCTAATCCTGAGGTCTTTTGGTAAGTTTTACGGGCTGGCAGGCTTGCGGCTTGGCTTCGCCTTTGGGGCCGATAGCGACATTGCGGCGCTGGCGCGGATGGCTGGGCCTTGGGCCGTCTCTGGCCCGGCAATCGAGATCGGACGGCAGGCGATCTCCGATACGGGCTGGGCGGATGCAATGCGCGCGCAGTTGGCACTAGACGCTGGCCGCGCCGATGATCTGGCCCGGGTGGCGGGTTGGAAGATAGCGGGGGCACAACGCTGTTCCGTCTTTATGAGACGCCCGACGCAGAAGCCGCGCAGCACCGGCTGGCGCGCCACAGGATCTGGAGCCGGATCTTCCCCTGGTCGGGCTGCCTGCTTCGGCTGGGCCTGCCGGGACCTGAGCCGGAGTGGGACCGCCTTTCGCAGGACCTGCGGCCCTAACGTGCCAACGCCAGCAGGCCCGGCACGTCCAAATGGGTTTCCAGATGGTCGGCTAGCAGGTCAAGCGTCGCCTCGACCTCGGCGCTGTGGCTGCGACCGGCGGCGTCGATCCCCAGACCCGCAAGAAACGCCGCGCGAAAGCCATCCGACTGGAACATGCCGTGCAGATAGGTGCCACTGATGCGCCCTTGGACATGGATCGCGCCCTCGGGGCGGCCGTCGATCCGGGCAAAGGGCGGGCGCGATCAGGGCCGCTGGTGCGCCCGATATGGATCTCATACCCCTCTATGGGCTGGCCGCTGGCCAAATGGCAGCCGCGCACCCGCGACAAACGCTTGTCGGGGGTCATCAGGGTATGCACGTCAAGCAGGCCAAGGCCGGGCGTTTCTCCGGCAGGGCCCTCGATGCCGTCGGGGTCGGCAATTGACTGGCCAAGCATCTGATAGCCGCCGCAGATGCCCAGCACATGCCCGCCGCGCCGGATATGGGCGGCCACATCCACATCCCAGCCCTGCGCCCGCAGAAACGCCAGATCACCGCGCGTCGATTTCGACCCGGGCAGGATCACGAGCCGTGCGTCTCCGGGAATGGCCTGCCCGGGTTGCACCATCACCAGATTGACCCCCGGTTCTGCCTTGAGCGGATCAAGGTCGTCGAAATTGGCGATACGGGAAAAGCAGAGCGCGGCGATGGTCACGGCGTCATTGCCGCCAAGACCGCGCGGGCTTGACCCGATGTCCTGTGCATCTTCGGCGGGCAGGAGATGGGCCTTGGAAAACCACGGCACCACGCCAAAGCCGCGCCAGCCGGTGCGCGCCTGAATGAAGGCATAGCCGTCGTCGAACAATCGCGGATCACCGCGAAACTTGTTGATGACAAACCCCGCAACCATTCCCGCATCGCCCGCGTCGATCACCGCCTGCGTGCCCACGATCTGCGCGATCACCCCGCCTCGGTCAATGTCGCCGACCAGAACCACCGGCACATCGGCGGCGCGGGCAAAGCCCATGTTGGCAATGTCGCCCGCGCGCAGGTTCACCTCTGCCGGGCTGCCCGCGCCTTCGACGATCATCAGATCATGCGCCCCGCGCAAGCGATGGAAGCTGTCCAGCACCGCCCCCATCAACTGCGGTTTCAGCGCCGCATAATCGCGCGCCCGCGCGGTCGTCAGCCGCTTGCCCTGCACGATCACCTGCGCGCCCACCTCGGACTCGGGCTTGAGAAGCACCGGGTTCATGTCGGTCACCGGCTCCAGCCCGCAGGCTATCGCCTGCAATGCCTGCGCGCGGCCGATCTCGCCGCCATCGGCGGTGACGGCGGCATTGTTCGACATGTTCTGCGGCTTGAACGGCGCGACCGACAGCCCGCGCCGCACCGCCGCGCGACACAGTCCTGCCACCAGCATCGACTTGCCGACGTTCGACCCGCAGCCCTGGATCATCAGCGCGGGCATCGCGTCAGAACTCCACCCCCGGCTGGGCTTTTATGCCCGACCGGAACGGATGCTTGATCAGCGTCATCTCGGTTACCAGATCGGCGGCCTCGATCAATGCGTCCTTGGCGTTTCGCCCGGTCAGGCAGACATGGGTCAGCGGCGGCTTTTCCGCGCGCAAGAAGGCCAGCACCTCGTCAAGATCAAGGTAATCATAGCGCAGGGCGATGTTGATCTCGTCCAGCAGCACAAAGCGGATATCGGGGTTGCGGATCAGCTCCTTGGCCTTTTCCCAACCGGCGCGGGCGGCGGCGATGTCGCGGGCCTTGTCCTGGGTTTCCCAGGTAAAGCCTTCGCCCATCGCGTGAAACTGGCACAGGGCGCTGAAATGACCCTCGATCAGGCGCCGCTCGCCGGTGTCCCAGGCGCCCTTGATGAACTGCACCACGGCGCAGGGCATCCCATGTGCGATGCAGCGCAAGACCATGCCGAACCCGGACGAGGATTTGCCCTTGCCCGCCCCGGTATGCACGATCAAAAGCCCGCGTTCGCCTGCTTTTCCAGCCATGATCTTGTCGCGGGCGGCCTTTTTCTTGGCCATCTTGCTTGCGTGGCGGGCCAGATCGTCGGCCTGACCGGGCCCCGGGCCTTCGGTGGAGGTGTCGTTTGTGGCGGACATCGAGACGTTTCCTTGTTCTTGACAGCGCAATCCTTGTGGCAGACTACGGCATGAAGGAGTTGGTGCCTGTCTTAGGACAGGTGAAAAGGGAATGCGACAGGATTTGCGGCACGCCTTGCCGCAACCCCAAGCGCAGCCGCCCCCGCGACCGTGACCGGAAAGGTCTGCCCCACGTCACTGGCCGCAAGGTTCGGGAAGACGGGCAGCCCGCCGGGGCAGGCCTTGCGCCCGCCTTGAGATCCGCAAGCCGGGAGACCTGCCAGCTCCAGAACTGAAACGCGCGGACGGGGTGTTCCGCGACCTTCGGAGTTTGGGCGCATCACGCCCATGCCGCAGGCTGCCCCGTGCGACACTTACGGGAGAGGCCATGACGACTGTCTTGCATGTCTGCACCACCTGCCGCGCTGGTCAGCCGCTGCCCGACGGGCAAACCGCCCCCGGTCAAACCCTGTTTGACACGGTCGCGCAGTCGGGCCTGCCCGACGGCGTGACCCTGCGCGCGGTGGAATGTCTGTCGGCCTGCGATCATGGTTGTGCGATCGCGCTCAGCAAAGCAGGCGGCTGGTCTTATGTCTATGGCCGGATGACCACCGATGACGTGCCCGAAATCCTGCGCGGGGCCGGGCTGTTTGCCGGCTCTGCCGATGGTATCGTGCCCTGGCGCGACCGCCCCACCATCTTTCGCAAGCAAACGCTTGCCCGCATTCCCCCGCTGGAGACCTGATCCATGACCGACCTGACCAAAATCCCCGTCACCGTCATCACCGGCTTTCTGGGGGCAGGCAAGACCACGCTGATCCGCCACCTGATGCAAAACCCGCAAGGCAAGCGTCTGGCGATCCTGGTCAACGAGTTCGGCACGGTGGGGGTGGATGGCGACATCCTGAAATCCTGCGCCGATGAAAACTGCCCGGTGGAAAACATCGTCGAGCTGGCCAATGGCTGTATCTGCTGCACCGTGGCCGATGATTTCATCCCCACGATCGAGGCGCTGATGGCAATGCCGGTGCGCCCTGATCACATCCTCATCGAAACCTCGGGCCTTGCACTGCCGAAACCGCTTCTCAAGGCGTTCGACTGGCCCGCGATCCGGTCAAGGATCACCGTTGACGGCGTGATTGGCCTGGCCGATGCCGAGGCGGTGGCAGCCGGGCGCTTCGCCCCCGATGTGGCGGCGGTGGATGCGCAACGTGCTGCGGATGACAGCATCGACCACGAAACCCCCCTGTCCGAGGTGTTCGAGGATCAGATCCTGTGCGCCGACTTGATCCTGCTGACCAAGGCCGATCTGGCAGGCGAGGTGGGGCTGACCGCCGCCCGCGGCGTGATCGAGGCCGAGATGTCGCGCAAGGTGGCGATCCTGCCTGTGACGGATGGCCGGATCGACCCGCGCCTCATCCTGGGCCTTAACGCCGCTGCCGAGGATGACATCGCCGCGCGCCCCAGCCATCACGACGGCGAGGATGACCACGAGCACGAGGATTTCGACAGCGTGGTGATCGATCTGCCCGAAATCACCGACCCCGACGATTTGGCCCTGCGCATCCAGCGTCTGGCGCGCAATCAGCACATCCTGCGCGTCAAGGGCCATGTCGCTGTGACGGGCAAGCCGATGCGTCTGCTGGTCCAGGCGGTCGGAGAGCGGGTGCGCCACCAATATGACCGACCGTGGGGTGATGGGCCGCGCCAGTCGCGGCTGGTGGTGATCGCGGAACATCACCACATCGACCCTGCCGCGATCCGCGCCGCGCTGGAGGCATAAGGACCCGCGATGCACGTCGTCTTTCGCGACAGTCGGGGGTTGGACACGGCCGAGGCGCCGTTTGATCCGGGGCAGGACCCTGCCGATCTGGTGGTCCTGTCGTTTTCCGACAGCGACCTTGGCGCGTTTGCGGCCGGCTGGCAGCGGGCTGGCGGCGGTCTTCCGTCCCTGCGGCTTCAAAATATTGTTGCGCTGAAACATCCCGTCTCGGTCGATACCTATGTCGAGCGGACGCTGTCGAGGGCAAAGGCAATCTTGATCCGCCTGATCGGCGGCGAAGCCTATTGGCCTTACGGCATTGCGTCGGTGCAGGACATGGCACGCAGGCGGGGGATCGCGCTGGCGGTGCTGCCTGCGGACGGGCGGGTGGACCCGGCGCTGGATACAGCCTCGACCCTGCCGGTCTCCACCTTGCGGCGGTTGCAGGATTTGTGTGACGCGGGCGGCGCGGTGGCAGCGCAGGCGGCGCTGGCGCAACTGGCGCTGGCAGCGGGGCTGTATGCCGGGCCGGTGCCGGGCGATAAACGGATGCCCGACATGGGGATCTATGACCCCGATCAGGGCGTGATCGCGGACCTGCCGCCGGGGCGGGTCGTGCTGGTGAGTTTCTATCGCAGTTATCTTACGGCGGCCGATACCGGCCCCATCGACGCGCTGATCCTTGGCCTGCGTGCGCAGGGCGTGTCTGCGGTGGGCGTCTTTGCGCCGTCGCTCAAGGCGCCGGGTTTTGCCGATTGGCTGCGCCCCGTGCTGGCGCAGGCATGTCCGCCTGCGATCATCAACGCAACCGCCTTTTCGGCGCGCGGCGATGATGGGTCCACACCGTTTGACGTGGCGGGGTGCCCGGTGTTTCAGGTAGCGCTGTCCACCGCGCGCCGCCGCGACTGGGCCGGGTCGGATCGTGGCCTGTCACCGGCAGACCTTGCGATGCATGTCGTGCTGCCCGAGGTGGACGGGCGGCTGTTCGCGGGCCTTGTGTCCTTCAAGACTGCGGCCAAACGCGATCCCGACCTGCAATTTTCGCGCTTTGCCCATCGGGCGGACCGGGACCGGGTGGCTGCCGTGGTGGCGCGGGTCATGGGCTGGCTGCGGCTGGCGCAAACGCCGGTTGACCAGCGCCGTCTGGCAGTGATCCTGTCCACCTATCCCGGTCGCCCGCATCAGATGGCGCATGCGGTGGGGTTGGATGCGCTGGCCTCGACCGAAGGCCTGCTGGCCGATCTGGGCGCGGCGGGCTATGGCGCGCGGCCATGCGCGCTGGCCCCAGCCTTGCAAAACGACACGCTGGCATGGCCGCTGAAGGACTATCTGGCCGCGCTGACCAGTCTGCCTGATCCTTTGCGCGACGCGCTGTACGGCGCGTGGAGCGCGCCCGAGGATGACCCTGCCTGCCGCGATGGCGCGTTCCATTTTGCCGCGACGAGGGCTGGGGACGTACTGGTGGCGCTGCAACCCGAACGCGGCGAGGTCGCCCTGCGCGACGGCGAATACCATGATCTGTCGCGCGTGCCCCGGCATGGCTATGTGGCGTTCTATCTGTGGCTGCGCGCGCAGGGGTTGCACGCTATCCTGCACATGGGTGCGCATGGCACGCTGGAATGGCTGCCGGGCAAATCGGTGGCGCTTTCCGCCGCCTGCTGGCCCGAGGCGCTGGTGGGCGATCTGCCGGTGATCTATCCGTTTATCGTTAACGATCCGGGCGAGGCCGCACAGGCCAAGCGGCGCATCGGCGCGCTGACCCTTGGCCACATGCCGCCGCCCTTGCGCGCCGCCGTGGTGCCCGAAGGGATGCACCGTCTGGAACGGCTATTGGACGAATATTCCACCGCCGACGGGTTGGACCCTGGTCGCCGCAACCGGCTGATCTCCGAGATCCGCAGCGAAGCGCAGGCATCTGGCGTCGAGACCGATCTGGGCATTCCAGAGGGCGCCAGCCCTGCCGAGGCGATCACCCGCATCGACCGCTTTGTCTGCGACATCAAGGAAAGCCAATATGGCGACGGGTTGCACGTGCTGGGGCGCGGCGCTTGCGGTGCGGCAGAACGCGACGGGCTGATGCGGGCTCTGGCGGGGCTTCGGGTCGCGCCGGGCCCATCAGGGTCGCCCGCGCGGGGGCGGTCTGATGTGTTGCCAACCGGGCGCAACCTGTTCGCGGTCGATCCGCGCGCCGTGCCCAGTCGGGCCGCGCAAACGCAGGGCGTCAAGCTGGCCGAGGAACTGTTGCGCCGGCATTTGCAGGATCACGGCGACTGGCCGCGCGGGCTGGTGGTCGATCTGTGGGGCAGCGCCACCATGCGCACCGCCGGCGAGGAATTCGCCATGGCGCTGCATCTGGCCGGGCTGGCCCCGGTCTGGGACGCAGGGTCGGCGCGTGTGTCGGGTGTCGAGGTCGTGCCGCTGGCCTTGCTGCGCCGCCCGCGCATAGATGTGACGCTGCGGGTGTCGGGCCTGTTCCGGGATGTGTTTCCCGGGCTGGCGACGCTGTTTGAAACCGGGGCCAAAATGCTGGCCGACCGCGACGAGGCCCCCGAGGACAACCCCTACCGCGATGCCGCCGCACGGGTCTATGGCCCAAAACCGGGCATGTATGGGCTGGGCATGGGCACTGCCATGGACGCATTCACCGACGAAGCGCGTGCCGCAGCGGGCGAGGCGTGGATCGCGGCCTCCAGTTGGGCGATCGGCGCGGACGGGCAATCGCACAGTGACCGTGCCGGGCTGGAGGCCCGCTTGCGCAGCGCAGACAGCTTTGTGCATGCTCAGGATCTGCCCGAAAGCGATCTGTTGCTGGCGGCCGATTACGCGGCGCATGAGGCGGGGTTTGCTGCCGCGCTTGCCCGACTGGGGGCGGCGCAACCCGCCCTTTATCATCTTGATGCCACGCAACCCGACCGCCCCCGTGCCCGCAGCTTGTCCGAAGAAATCGCTCGCGTGGTGCGCGCCCGCGCGGCGGATCCGGCTTGGGCCCACGGGATGATGCGCCACGGCTATCGCGGTGCCGCCGAGATTGCCGCGACCGCCGATCACTTGGCGGCCTTTGCCCATCTGGCGGGCGTGGTGCCGCCGCATCTGTTCGACCTGTATCACGAGGCGACGCTGGGCCGCAACGATCTGGTGGCCTTTATGGCGCAGCACAATCCGCAAGCCCTTGAAGCCCTGCGCGATCTGTTTCGCCGCCTGGCCGAAGCCGGGCTCTGGGTGACGCGGCGCAATTCCATCGCGGCCATGCTTCAGGTGCAGGCATGAACGAGTTTCAGGTCCAGGGCTGGTGCCCGGGTGCGTTGCGCCCCATGGAGTCCGGCGACGGGCTGGTGGTGCGGGTGCGCCCTCCCTTGGGCCGGCTGTCCCAGGATCAGGCACGCGGGCTGGCGGCTGCGGCGCGCGCGTATGGCAATGGGCTGATCGACCTGTCGGCGCGCGGCAATGTGCAGGTGCGCGGCGTGACTGCGGCGTCGCATTCCGCATTGATCGTCGGCTTGCGTGGGATGGACCTGATCGACGCCTCGCCCGAGGCCGAACAGCGGCGCAACATTCTGGTCACGCCCTTTGCCGATGTGGAAACCCTGCGGTTGGCGTCCGCCTTGGCCGGAGCTTTGGGTCAGATGCCCCCCTTGCCGGGAAAGTTCGGTTTTGTCGTCGATAGCGGCCCGGTGCCGATGATGGGCGACATCTCGGGCGACATCCGGCTGGAACGTGCGGCGGATGGGCGATTGCTTATTCGCTGCGACGGTGCTGCGCTGGGGGCGCCGGTGGACGACGGTGCGGCGGCCGCTGTCGATTTGGCGCGATGGTTCGTGGCGGCAGGCGGGGTCAGCGATGGCCGGGGCCGGATGGCGGATCTGATCGGGCGCGGCGTGCGGCCCACGGACGCGCTGACCGGCACGGTTGCCCCCGCCCCAAAGGCTGTACTGCCGCAGCCGGGGTTGGTGGCGCAGGGTGCGCTGGTGGGTGTGGCCTTTGGCCAGATGCAGGCCGAAGCCCTTGCGGGACTGGCCGATCTTGGCCCTCTGCGGATGACGCCCTGGCGGATGCTGCTGATCGAGGGGGTGTCTGTCATGCCGGCGCTGCCCGGTCTGATCACCGACCCCGACGATCCGATCCGGCGGGTCGAGGCCTGCTCTGGCGCCCCCGCCTGCCTGCAAGGGCGGGCTGCGGTGCGTGATCTGGCGCGGCGCCTGGCCCCTCAGGTGCCAACTGGCCGCCTGCTGCATGTGTCGGGCTGTGGCAAAGGGTGCGCCCATCCTGGCCGCGCGGATGTTACCCTGGTTGCGACCGCCGTGGGGTTTGATCTGATCCTGAACGGCAGCCCGACCGACCGCGCCATGAAACGGGGCCTTGATGCGGATGCCATTGACCTGGGGGGACTGTTCTGATGCCGCATGTCTATGAAAAGGACGGCGCGAAAATCTATGTGCAATCCTTTGCCACCATCCGGGCCGAGGCCGATCTTGCCGCCTTCACTCCCGAGGAGGAGGTGGTCGTGGTCCGCATGATCCATGCGGCGGGCATGGTCGGGCTGGAGCGGCATGTGCGATTCTCGCCCGGCATGGCGATCGCTGCCCGCACCGCACTTGAAGCGGGCGCACCGATCCTGTGCGATGTCCGTATGGTCAGCGAGGGAATCACCCGCGCCCGCCTGCCTGCAGGCAATGCGGTGATCTGCACGCTGCAAGACCCAGCGGTGCCCGCGCTTGCCGCCCGCATGGGCAACACCCGCTCGGCGGCGGCGGTCGAGTTGTGGCGGCCGCACCTCGGGGGCGCCTTGGTTGCCATCGGCAACGCGCCGACCGCGTTGTTTCACCTGCTGAACATGCTGGAAGACCCCGATTGCCCAAGGCCGACAGCGATCATCGGGTGCCCGGTGGGCTTTATTGGTGCCGCGGAATCCAAGGCCGCCCTTATGGATGCCGCTCCGGTACCTGCAGTGGTCGTGGATGGGCGACTGGGCGGATCGGCGATTACGGTTGCCGCTGTCAATGCCTTGGCAAGTCGCAAGGAATGACCGGGAAATGACCATGGGCCGCATCATCTGTGCCGGGCTTGGCCCCGGCGACCCGGACCTCATCTCGGTCCGCTCTGACCGGGTGATCCGGTCCGCGCAGCACGTGGCCTATTTCCGCAAGGCCGGGCGACAGGGTCAGGCGCGGCGGATCGTGGACGGCATGCTGGCGCAGGGTGCCAGCGAATATCCGATGGAATACCCGGTCACTACCGAAATCCCGTTTGACAGCCCCGACTACAACCGCCTGCTGTCGGCCTTCTATGACGATTGGGCCGACCGGCTCCGCGGTTTGGCCATGGCCGGCCACGAGGTGGTGGTCCTGTGCGAAGGCGATCCGTTCTTTTACGGGTCCTTCATGCATCTTTATATCCGCCTGCGCGATGTTGTGCCAGTCGAGGTGATCCCCGGCATTCCCGGCATGGTGGGTTGTTGGAACGCGACGGGCGTGCCTATTACTTGGGGCGACGATGTCCTGACAGTGCTCATGGGCACGCTGCCCGAAGAAGATCTTCTGCGTTACATGCAGACGTCTGATGCGCTGGCGATTATGAAGACCGGGCGCAACCTTCCCCGGGTGCGGCGCGCCCTTCAGGCGGCGGGCCGGTTGCAGGACGCCTGGCTGATCGAACGCGGCACGATGCCGGGCCAGCGGATGGCACGGCTGGCCGATGTGGATGCCGCCGATTGCCCGTATTTCGCGATCGTGCTGGTGCATGGCCACGGCCGCCGCCCGGTCGCAGGGGGTGATGAATGATTGGCGGCTGGGTCGCCGTTGCCGGCCTTGGCCCGGGTGCCGAGGGCCTCGTCACGCCCGAGGTGACAGCGGCGCTGGATCAGGCAACCGATGTGGTGGGCTATATTCCTTATGTTGCGCGCATCGCGCCGCGTGCGGGGCTGACGCTGCATGCCTCTGACAACCGGGTAGAGCTTGACCGCGCCCAGCACGCGCTGGATCTGGCGGCGGCGGGCGCGCGTGTGGTGATCGTGTCATCGGGCGATCCGGGGGTGTTCGCGATGGCCTCGGCCCTGTTCGAGGCGCTGGAGGTGCGTCGCGACAGGCAGGATACCGACATCCGCATCCTGCCCGGCATCACGGCGATGCTCGCGGCGGCGGCGCGGGCGGGCGCGCCCCTCGGGCATGATTTTTGCGCCATCAACCTGAGCGACAATCTCAAACCCTTTGCCGAGGTGGAACGCCGCCTGCGCCACGCAGCACAAGGCGGCTTTGCGATGGCCTTTTACAACCCACGATCCGCCTCGCGCCCGCACCAGTTCGTTGAAGTCTTGCGCATCCTGCGCGAGGAATGCGAACCCGGTCGGCTCGTCCTGTTTGCCCGTGCGGTCAGCACGCCGGACGAAACACTGACCTGTGTCACGCTCGCCGAAGCCGAGGCCGAGATGGCCGATATGCGCACGGTGGTGATCGTCGGCAATCAGGCGACCCGTCGCGTCGGGCGCTGGGTCTATACACCCCGCTCGGTGTCTGCATGACCCAGCCAGGCCATCACATCGCTGACCGTGGCCACCACCTTGCGCGCCGGCAAGACGGGCCGGTCGATCAGGATGACCGGCAGGCCACGCGCCCGCGCGGCCGTCAGCTTTGCCTCGGCCCCCGTGCCACCGGCGTTCTTTGCCACGATATGGGTGATGGCGTGATCGCGCAGCAGGGCGGCATCGCTGGCCATGTCGAACGGGCCGCGCGCGATCACCACGCTGGCCCGTGGCAAGGGCAGGGGCCCGGTCGGCGGATCGACCAGCCGCAGCAGGTAATGGTGCTGCGGTTTGGCGGCAAAGGGGGCAAGGGTCTGCTTGCCGATGGCCAGAAACACCCGGGCGGGCGCGTCGGGCAGGGTGGTCACGGCTGCATCCACATCAAGCACGGTGCGCCAGTCATCGCCCGGCCCGGGCTGCCAGGCGGCACGCTCCAGCCCCACAAGGGCGATGCCCGTCTGTGCGCAGGCCGTGATCGCATTCCGGCTCATCTGCGCCGCAAAGGGGTGGGTGGCGTCGATCACATGGCTGATGCGGTGGTCGCGCAGCCAGGCCACCAGCCCCGGCACCCCGCCAAACCCGCCGACGCGTGTGGCCAAGGGCTGCGGCGCGGGGCTGTCCGTGCGCCCGGCATAGGAAAACACCGCGTCCAGCCCGGCCCGCGCCAGCGCCTGCGCCATCAGGCTGGCTTCGGTCGTGCCGCCCAGCAGCAGGATGCGCGTCATGTTTGAACCTTGGCTTGCGATCATCGGTCTGGGCGAGGATGGACCGGCGGGCCTGTCCGAGGCAAGCCGTGCCGCGCTGGCGCAGGCAGCGGTGGTGTTCGGCGCGCCCAGGCATCTGGCGCTGGCGGGTGTGGGGGCGCGGGGGCAAGCGTGGCCGGTGCCGTTCGACCTTGACCCGCTCTTGGCTCGCCGCGGGCAAAGGGTGGCGATGCTGGTGTCGGGCGATCCGTTCTGGTTCGGAGCAGGCGGGTCGGTCGTGGCGCATCTTTCGCCCGGCGAATGGGTGGCGCATCCGGTGGCGGGCACGTTTTCGCTGCTGGCAGCGCGGCTGGGCTGGCGGCTGGAGGACGTGATCTGTCTGGGTCTGCATGCCGCCCCGTATGCCCGTTTGTGGCCAGTGCTGGCCCGGGGCGTGCGGGTGATCTGCACCCTGCGCGACGGGGCGGCGGTGGCCGAGCTGTCGGGCTGGCTGACCGCCCATGGCTTTGGCGCGGCGCGGGTCACGGTGGCCGAGGCGCTGGGTGGGCCGGTTGAGCGCCTCCGCAGCGGCTGCGGCTGGCCAGACATCGCGGCCCCCGTGGCGGTGGCGATCGACGGCGCCGATCTGCCGCCCGGCGCGGGCCTGCCGCGTGCAAGCGGCCTTCCTGACGATCTGTTCCAGCATGACGGCCAGATCACCAAGGCCCCGGTGCGGGCAATCACGCTGTCGGCGCTTGGCCCCCGCCCGGCCGAGCTGTTGTGGGATATCGGGGCCGGGTCGGGGTCTGTGTCGGTGGAATGGTGCCTTGCGGGCGGGCGGGCGGTCTGCCTTGAGGCGCGGGCGGACCGCGCCGCCACCATCACCGCCAACGCCGACCGCTTTGGCGTGGCGCATCGGATGGATTTGCGGCACGGCGCGGCGCTGCCGATGCTGGGGGGCTTGCCGCCGCCCGATGCGGTCTTTGTCGGCGGCGGCGGCGATGCGGCGCTATACGACGCGCTATGGGCGGTGCTGCCGCCGGGCACCCGGATCGTGGCCAATGGCGTGACACTCGAGGCCGAAGCCCGGCTGGCCGATCTGCACGCCCGCCATGGCGGCACCCTGTTGCGGATCGATCTGGCCGAGGCGGGCACGCTTGGCCGGTTCCGCGACTGGCAGGCCGCGCGGCCCGTGGTGCAATGGCGGGGGATCAGATGAGGGTGGCCGGAATCGGATACCGCGACGGCGCGCCACCCGAGGCGCTGCACGAGGTGCTGGCGCTGGCCGAGGCTGCCGGGGGCCGCGTCGATGCACTGGCTACGCTGGCAGAAAAGGTCGCGGGCGTGCAGGCCCTGGCCGATGCGCGCGGCCTGCCGCTACTGGCCGTGGCGGTGGCAGGCGTGCAAACCCCTACGCAATCGCCGCGCATCCTTGCGATGCACGGCACCGGGTCGGTGGCCGAAGCCGCCGCCCTTGTGGCGGCAGGGCCGAACGCGCGGCTGAGCGTGGCGCGGATCACGGCGCGCGGCGGCATGGCGACCTGCGCCATCGCCGAAACCAGAGGACACATCACATGACCGTCCATTTTATCGGGGCAGGGCCCGGTGCGGCTGACCTGATCACCCTGCGCGGTCGCGACCTGATCGCTGGCAGCCCAGTGTGCCTCTACGCTGGATCGCTGGTGCCCGAGGCGTTGATGTCGCATTGCCCGCCCGGTGCGCGGATCGTGAACACCGCGCCGCTGTCGCTGGACGACATCATGGCCGAGATAAGCGCAGCCCATGCCGCGGGTCTGGATGTGGCGCGGCTGCATTCCGGCGATCTGTCGATCTGGTCGGCGATGGGCGAGCAATTGCGCCGCCTGCGCGCCCTTGGCATCCCGTTTGACGTGACGCCGGGCGTGCCGTCCTTTGCCGCGGCCGCCGCGGTGTTGCAGGCCGAGCTGACCCTGCCCGGATTGGCGCAATCGGTGGTGCTGACGCGCACGGCAGGCCGCGCCTCGGCAATGCCCGAGGCCGAAAGCCTTGAGAATTTCGCCCGCACCGGGGCGACGCTGGCCATCCACCTGTCGGTGCATATGCTGGCCGAAGTCGTGGCGCGGCTGCTGCCGTTCTATGGCGCGGATTGCCCGGTTGCGGTGGTGTTTCGTGCGTCCTGGCCGGATCAGCAGGTGGTGCGGGCGACGCTTGCCAGCCTTGATCCCATGATAGGGGTCGGAGAGCGGACCGCGTTGATCGTGGTCGGGCGCGCCCTTGGGGCGGAGGGGTTTGACGAAAGCCGGCTATACGCAGGCGACTACGACCGCCGCTATCGCCCCGTAGGCACCGACCCGAGGTTTCCCGAATGACACCGCCCCGTGTTCAGCGCCCGGCGGGTCTTCTGATTTCGGCCGCCGCGTCGGGCAGCGGCAAGACAACCGTGACGCTGGGGCTGATCGCGGCCTTGCGCGCCCAAGGGGTGGCGGTGCAGCCGTTCAAATGCGGGCCGGATTACATCGACCCCGCGTTTCACAGCGCGGCGGCGGGGCGGGCGTCGGTCAACCTTGACAGCTGGGCGATGACGCCCGACCGGATCGGGGCGCTGGCGCAGGTAGCCATGGGTGCCGATCTGGTGATTGCCGAAGGGGCGATGGGACTGTTTGACGGCGTGGCCCGGCCCGGAGAGACCGGCACCGGGGCCAGCGCCGACATTGCCGCCGTGCTGGGCTGGCCGGTGATCGCGGTGATCGACTGCTCGGGTCAGGCGCAGACGGCGGCAGCGGTGGCGCTGGGTCTGGCGCGGTATCGCGCTGATGTGCCGGTTGCGGGGGTGATCCTGAACCGGATCGCCTCGCCCCGGCATGAGGCGCTGGTGCGGGCAGGCTTTGCCAGCGCGGGTATCCCGGTGCTGGGCGCGCTGCCGCGCAAGGCCGGTGTGGCGCTGCCCGAGCGGCATCTGGGTCTGGTGCAGGCCGAGGAATTGCCGCGCCTGACCGGGATCCTGGCCGAGATGGGGGCCTTTGTCGCGGCGCATTGCGACCTAAGTGCCATTCGCGCGCAGGCCGGGGGGCAGTTGCGCGCGGCGTCGGCCCCCTGCGTGCCCCCGCCCGGAGACCGGGTCGCCCTTGCGCGGGATGCGGCGTTTTCCTTTGTCTATCCGCATCTTCTGGCCGATTGGCGGGCGGGTGGGGCGACGATCCTGCCGTTTTCGCCTTTGCAAGACGAAGGCCCCGACCCGACCGCAACGGTCTGCTGGCTGCCGGGGGGGTATCCGGAATTGCACGCGGGCCGGCTGGCGGCGGCGGCTGGGTTCCGCGCGGGCCTGACAGAGTTTGCCCGCACCCGCCCGGTGCATGGCGAGTGTGGCGGCTATATGGCGCTGGGGGCAGGGCTGGTGGCCGCTGATGGCACGCGGCACCAGATGGCGGGCCTATTGGGGCTGGAGACCAGCTTTGCCAAGCGGCGGATGCATCTGGGCTATCGCCTGGCCAGGCCGAGGCTGGCCTTGCCGGGCTTTGCCGTCGGTATGGCCCTGCGCGGGCACGAGTTCCACTATGCCACGATCCTGTCGCAGCCCGACGCCGCCTTGGCCGATGTGGTTGATGCAACGGGGGCAGCGGTTGCCGAAACCGGGTCGTTTCGGGCCACCGAGGGCGCCACTGTCAGCGGCACCTTCTTTCACCTTATCGCCCCCGCCAGCCCGGAGACCGCAGCATGACCGGCCATGTGTATTTCGTATCTTCGGGGCCGGGCGATCCGGATCTGCTGACGATCCGGGCCGCGCGCTGCCTCGCCGAGGCGGATGTGGTGCTGTTTGACGATCTTTCGTCGGGGCCGATCTTGGCCCTGTGCCGGCCGGGGGCCGATCTGGTGGCGGTGGGCAAGCGGGCGGGCCGGCCATCACCCAAGCAAGACCACGTCAGCCGCCTGCTGGTCGATCATGCGCAAACCGGCGCGCGCGTGGTGCGGCTGAAATCAGGGGATGGCGGCATTTTCGGACGGCTGGAGGAAGAAATCCTCGCGCTGCAAGAGGCGGGCATCTGCTATGAGATCATCCCCGGCGTCACCACAGCCTGTGCGGCGGCGGCGGCGGCGGGGATCCCCCTGACGCGGCGCCTGACTGCGCGGCGGGTGCAGTTCATCACCGGGGCCGATACCACCGGCAACCTGCCCGACGATCTGAACTGGGCCGCCCTTGCCGACCCCCTGGCCACCACGGTCGTCTTCATGGGCAAGCGCACCTTTCCCCGGCTGGCCGAGGCGCTTGTTGCCCATGGCCTGCCGCCCGACACCCCTGCCTTGCTGGCCGAGGCGGTGGGTCATCCCGACCAGAGCCTGCACCGTAGCACGATTGCCGCCCTTGCCACCAGCCTGGCGGGCGGTCGCAGCGACAAGCCTGCGCTGATCCTCTACGGCCCCCTGGCCGACCCGGCGGAGGGCTGAGTGCAGCGCATTCCGGCTTCGGCCATGATCCATCTGTCGCTGATCGGGATCGGCACTGGCAACCCCGATCACGTCACCCGGCAAGGGATGGCTGCGATGAATGCCGCCGACCTGATCCTTGTGCCGCTCAAGGGCGAGGACAAGGCCGATCTGGCTGGTCTGCGCCTGCAGATCTGCCGCGCCTGCGTGACCAACCCCGCCACCCGGATCGAGACCTTTGACCTGCCGGTGCGTGATCCGGCAACGCCTGACTATGTCACACGCGTCAATGACTGGCACGATGCCATCGCCGCCCGTTGGGAGGCAGCGATCCGCGCGCATCTGGAATTGGGCGGCGGGCCGCGCGTGGCACTGCTGGTCTGGGGCGATCCGTCGCTGTATGACAGCACGCTGCGCATCGCCGGGCGGGTCGGCCTGCGGCTGCCGCTGACGCTGGAGGTGATCCCCGGCATCACCGCGATCCAGATGTTGTGCGCGGCCCATGCCATCCCGCTGAACGATCTGGCCGCACCCGTCACCATCACCACGGGCCGGGCGCTGCGGATGGACGGCTGGCCCGACGGGGCAACCACCATCGTCGTCATGCTGGATGCGGGCGGCGCGTTCCGGGTGCTGGATCCGGCCGAGCTGACCATCTGGTGGGGGGCCTATGTCGGCATGGCCGAGCAGATTCTGCGGGCAGGACCGCTGGCGCAGGTGCAAGACGACATTCTGGCCACCCGCGCGACAGCCCGCGCCGCGCATGGCTGGATCATGGACATCTACCTGATCCGCAAGACCTAAGGCCTGCGCGCCATCATCCAGATGAAGAACACCCCGCCCACAAGGCCGGTGACCACGCCGATCGGCATGTCTTCGGGGGCGACAGCCACCCGGGCCAACGCGTCGGCCCAGATCAGGAACACCGCCCCCGCCAGCGCCGAGGCCGGCAGCACTCGCGCGTTGTCACCGCCCACCACCAGCCGCACCAGATGCGGCATCATCAGGCCAACAAATCCGATCAACCCGGAAAACGCCACCATGACGCCGGTGATCAGGGCGGCGGCGACAAAGACGGCAAGGCGAAAGCGGCCAACCTCGATGCCAAGGCTTGCTGCTGTCTCGTCGCCAAGGCTCATGGCATTCAGCCGCCCGGCTTGTGCCCAAAGCCAAAAGCCACAGGGCAGCAGCACGGCCATCGGCCAGATCAGATGGGACCATTGCGCCAGCCCGAGCCCGCCCAGCATCCAGAACACAACCGTATGGGTCGCCCGCGGATCGCCCAGAAAGATCAGGATATTGGCCCCCGCCATGATGACAAAGCTGACGGCTACCCCGGCCAGCACCAGCCGGTCGGCACTGCTGGCCCCGGCCAATTGCGCAACCCCAAGCACCAGAACAGTCGCCACCAGCGCACCGCCAAAGGCCATCAGCGGCACGGTCAGCAGCCCAAGGAACAGCCCGGTGTGCAACAGCGCCGCAATCGCGCCAAAGGCTCCGCCCGACGAGATACCCAGCAGATGCGGGTCGGCCAGCGGATTGCGCGTGACCGATTGCAACGCCGCCCCCACCAGCCCAAGCCCCGCCCCGACGAGCCCAGCCAGCACCACGCGGGGAAATCGGATTTCCCAGACGATGTTGGCACGGCCCGCGCTCCAGCCCGGGGTCACGATGCCCGGCAAAATGCGGTCAAGCGCAACGCCCCAGACCGTAGCCAATGGAATTGCCACCGCCCCCACCGACACCGCCACCATGACGGAAACCAGCAGCACCGCCGCCGCCGCAAGGGCGATGCCGGTGCAGGTCCCGATCTTGCGGGCCAGGGACGGAAGGGCAGTGGCGTCAGCCATGGTCTATTGCCCTCAGAAGCCAGCGACCAGCTTTTCCACCGCCTTGATGTTGCGGGGGCCGGGGGTCGCCTCAACATATTCCAGCACGACGAAACGGTCGTTCTTGACCGCGTCGATATTGGCGAAGGCTGGGTTCTCCTTCATGAAGGCGATCTTCTGTTCGGCCGTCACATCACCGTAGTTGACGATCACGATCACCTCGGGGTTGCGTTCCACCACGGGCTCCCAAGCGATCTCGGCCCAGCTTTTTTCCAGATCATTCATGATGTTGATGCCACCCGCGGCCTCGATCAGCGCGGTCGGCATGGCATAGGCGCCGGCGGTAAAGGGCGCTTCTTCGCCGCTGTCATAGACGAACACGCGCAAGGGCGCGCTACGCTCCACACCCGCCGTCACTTTGGCCAGACGGGCCTGCCAACCTGCGACCAGCGCCTGCGCGCGCTCTTCGACCCCGAAGATGCGGCCAAGGTTCAGGATGTCGGCATACATGTCATCCATGCTGGACTTGGCCTTGGGGCCGATATGGATGCAGCTTTCGGTCAGCTCGTAGGTCTGGATGCCCAAGGGTTCCAGCGTCTCGGGCGTGACCTCGCCGCCGACCTTCATGCCATAGTTCCAACCCGCGAAGAAGAAGTCAGGCTCGGCCCCCGCCAGCACTTCCTTGGTTGGGTATTTGGCCGACAGTTCCGGCAGTTCGGCAACCCCTGCGCGCATGTCTTCGTCCAGCGTCTTCCAGCCGGAGATGCCAGTATAGCCAATCATCGTGTCGCGCAGCCCCAGTACCAGCATCATTTCGGTCAGGTTCACATCGTTCGAGATGGCGCGGGTCGGGGCGGCGTCGAACGTTACCTCGCGGTCGCAGCTTTTCACGGTGACGGGATAAGCATAGGCAGTCGTTGCGGATAGCAGGAGTGCAAGAAGCGAGAGACGAATCATGTTGGGTCCTTTGGGTCAGAGTTGGAACGAGAAACGCGGGCTTGGCCCGGTTCGGTCAATGCGCGCCTTGACGTGGAACGCATCGGCAAGGGTGGCTTCCGACAGCGCTTGATCGGGCGGTCCGTCGGCGAGGACGCGGCCATCGCGCAGGATCAGCACGCGTTCAGAGAATTCGGCTGCAAGGGTCAGGTCATGCAGCGTAGCGATAACGGTCAGTCCCAGCCCCTTGAGCAGGGCCAGAAGTTCCAACTGATGGCGGATGTCCAAATGGTTGGTCGGTTCATCCAGCACAATCACGCGCGGTTGCTGCGCCAGCGCACGTGCCACCATCACCCGCTGACGCTCGCCCCCCGACAGGGTGCCAAAGGCGCGGTCGGCCATACCGTACAGGTCCATCCGCAGAATGGCGCCCTCGATGATCGCGGCATCTTCGAACCCGGCGGTGGAAAGGGCCGCGCCCCACCCCCTGCGATGCGGCAAACGACCCAGTGCCACGATCTGCCGGGCGGTCAGGGCGAAATCCGTGGGCTGTTCCTGCAGCACGGCGGCAAGGTTGCGCGCGGCCTCGGGGGCGCCCATCGCCCAGATATCGCGGCCGATCAAACGCACGGTGCCTTTCCGCGGGGACTGATGGCGGTAAATGAGGCGGAGCAGCGAAGACTTGCCCGCACCATTGGCCCCGCAGATCGCCATGATCTGCCCGTGCGGCACGGCAAAGCTGATGTCGGACAGGATGTCAGGCCGCCCCTTGGGCCCCCATGAGACACCTGTCAATTCCACGGCGGGCTTTTGGGCCGTCACTGGATCGCCCCTTCGCGGGTGACAATCAGGGCCGCCGGTATTCTCGCCAGCGTGTTGTCACAAAGGCGCGGGGGGCAATCGCGACCGCTCATCCAGCCGTCATCGACAGCCGCATAGAGTCGCGAGAATTCCACAAGATCATCAATCGGCTGGGCCGGATCAATGTCGCCAAACAGCCAGGTCGCCTTGGCATTGGCCCGCCAGCCGACCACACAAGCCCCGCCATGGTCCGGCACGCAGCCTGCAAGGCAGGCGGTCCCGGACACTTCGAATTCATCGCCAAGACCTGCCGCCGCAATGGCCGCGCGCAGCCTTTTCAGCAGGGCAAAGCCCGGCGCGCAACTGCTGCCCCTGTGCTTGCAGGCCTTGCAGACCAAAATCTGATGCGGCGCGGATTGCACCACGGAATAGGCAGGCGTACCCGCAGGCCGCCGCGGTCTATCGTCCATCGAAGACTCCTTCCGGGGCACCCCGCCCGGTGGTTGCTGACTTCGATGGCAGGTCTCCTGACTCGCGGGTCTGGGCTTTCCCCGCCTTCCCAGCCTGTAAAAGGCCAGTGGCATCGGGGGTCGCTCGCCGCTTACAGTTGCGGGGGCAGTCACGGAATTGGCGGCTAATGCCTACACCACACCGTATTCCCTTTTCACCCGGCCGCGCGTGGTTTGGCCGGGAACCATCGTGCCCGAAGATGCCGCCTCCTGTGGGCGTGGTCAATCCGCATTCCGACCGGGCACACCCGCCAAACGACATTGCAGTTCCTTCTGATTCGCTCTAAGTAGATTTGTTATAGTATAACATAACAGAGTGAGCCATGCACCTTAGCCAAACCGACCCCCGACTTCCCGTCACCGTCCTGTCCGGCTTTCTGGGGGCCGGGAAGACCACGCTTCTGAACCACGTCCTGAACAACCGCGACGGCCGCCGCGTGGCGGTGATCGTCAACGACATGTCCGAGGTGAACATCGACGCCGACCTCATCCGCGAAGGGGCAGAATTGAGCCGGTCAGAGGAAAAATTGGTCGAGATGACCAATGGTTGCATTTGCTGCACTCTGCGCGACGACCTGTTGACTGAGGTGCGGCGGCTGGCGTCCGAGGGGCGGTTCGACTATCTGCTGATCGAAAGCACAGGCATTGCCGAGCCGCTTCCCGTCGCCGCGACCTTTGATTTTCGCGATAAGAATGACATTAGCCTGTCAGATGTGGCGCGGCTGGATACCATGGTCACGGTCGTAGATGCCGTGAACCTGCTCCGCGATTTCTCCAGCCATGACTTTCTGGCCGACCGGGGCGAGAGCCTTGGTGATCAGGATACGCGCAGCCTGGTGAACCTGCTGACCGAGCAAATGGAATTCGCCGACGTCGTCGTGCTGAACAAAGTGGGCGACGCCACGCCCGCCCAGGTCGATGCCGCCCGCAAGATCATCCGGGCGCTGAACCCTGATGCAAAGGTGATCGAAACCAGCCATTCGCGCGTGGACCCGAATCAGATCTTCGACACAGGGCTCTTTGATTTCGACACCGCGCACGAACATCCGATGTGGGCCAAGGAGCTTTATGGCTTCGCCAACCACACGCCGGAAACCGAGGAATACGGGATCTCCTCTTTCGTCTACCACGCTCGCGAACCCTTTGATCCGGCCAAAATCCATGCCGTGCTGAACGGTCCCCTGCCGGGCGTGATCCGCGCCAAAGGGCATTTCTGGATCGCCACGCGGCCCGATTGGGTGGCCGAGTTCAGCCTGGCCGGGGCCATGTCATCAGTCACGCCCTTGGGGCGCTGGTGGGCAAGCGTCCCCGCGGAACGGCTGCCCAAGCACCCCGAGGCGCAGGCCGAAATTGCTTCGAAATGGGCCGAACCCTGGGGCGACCGGCGGCAAGAGATCGTCTTTATCGGCGCGGACCTTGACCGAGAGGCGATTTGTGCCGCGCTGAACGCAGCCCTTGTCACCACCTGTGATTTTACCCCGCAAGCGTGGAGCAAGCTTACCGATCCTTTCCCGCAGTGGAATGCGAAGGCGGCATGACGGGCGCGCTTCGCAAACCCCGCCCGCGCGCTGTCTGGGTGGCCGCCTCTGACCACTCGGAGGGCCTTGGGCGCATCCACGAACCGGGTGTCGCCGCAGCGCTATGGCGCAGGCAGCGCGATCCGGGCTTTGCCGCCTGGATCGAGGGGGTGTCCCCCGACAAGCTGCCGCGTCTTCGAGCGCAAATGGCTGTGACCGAGGTTGAGGCGGCAGTCCATGCCGCCTGCGACGTCACCGGTCTGGTTCTGTCGCAAGAGCGGCAGACGCTCGCGTCAGATGCTGCCGCGCTGGCCAGGGTTTTCGGCGCGGTCATGGCGACGACGCGGGTGCAGGTTCGTCTTGATGTCATCCAGACCAACGCCTGCCACAAGTTCCACTGTGACCGGATCACGGCGCGCCTCTTGTGCGCCTATCGCGGACACGGCACCGAATACGGGCCCGCCGCAGCTGACGGAATTGTCCCAAGACACAACGCCCTTGCCCCCTTTGACGCAGCCATCTTTCGCGGCACCCTTTGGCCGGGCGAGGATTGCGGGCTCCTCCACCGCTCACCCCCCATCGCAGGCACGGGCGAGACGCGGCTGTTGCTGGTGGTTGATCTGCCCGAAGACGAAGAAGATTGCGACTGTGGTTTGCCGCATCTGCTTTCCTGACTACGTACCCAGAATGCTGATGTGCAACCGCACCGGCATCGCCCGCAGGATGGCGATGATCCGGTCGGCCACGGCGGGCGGGCCTGCGTCTATGAGGATGCGCATTGCCAGCGGTTGCGAGGCCGCACGCAACAGGCGCTGGCGCGGATGGCTATCAGGCAAGCAGCAGGTGCAGCCGGGGCCCATCAGCCAGTCAAGCGGGGTGCAGGGGACATCGCCCGTTTCAGTCAGGATGAGGGGAGGATTGCGCGAAGAGCGGGCAAGGTCCGCAATGCGCGCTCGACGGGCCTCGGCGCTGTCGCCCTCGATCAGGTGGACAAAGCTGGTCAAGGGGCCGGGACACTCGATTTCAGCGATTGCACTTGCGCTTCAGTGACTTCGGCGACCGAAGACGGAAAGCGCAGCACAAACCGGCGGCGGTCGGCAAGGGTGACGGTCACCACAGTTTCCAGATCAGGACAGCCGGGTTCATGGCAGGCAAGCTCGGCAATGGCAATGTGATCCTTGTCGCCCAGAGACATGAGGCTTGCGATCCACTCCTTCAGTCGGGCAACGGCTTCGGCGTTCGGGCGGGGGCGACGGTTGAAGAGACCCAGCATCAGCCCGCCCCCAAAGGTGCCCAGAGGACGCCGCCCTGTTCATCTGCCGCCAGCAGCCAGCCCGTCAGCGGCGTAACGGCCAGCAGGGTTACCGGCGCGCCGGTCGGGCGTTTGACCGCGCGAGGCTCGGCGATCTGGTCGATTTCGGAAAAGATCACCGCGCCCGAGGAATAGCCCGCCAGCACCGCCTCATGCCCCGGCAAGGCACAGATCGCGGTCACATAGCCGCGCCCGCCCCAGGCCAGTTGCATCGGGCCGCGACCCATCGGGCCTTGCGCCCCGTCAAAGGGCCACAGGATCGCCTCATCCGCGCCGGTGGTCGCAAGCCAGGGTAGTTTACCAGCCCAGGCCCAGCCCTTCACCTTCTGCGGATAGCCCGACATCCGCAGGTCGGACTTGTCGCGCAAGCGCCAGCCGTGCAGGGCGTTTTCCTGCATTCGGGTCATGACGAAGCGGTCATCGGGGCTGAAGCTGACAGCGGTGTGGCTGCCCGCCCATTTCAGGGCGGTGGGCTTCCAGCCACGTTTGTCGCGCGCCCAGATTGTGACCCCACCATAATGCGCGACCGCCAACCGCCCGCTTTTGCGGTCAAACGCGAGGCCGCCGACGGTTGAGGGAGCTGCAAGCCGTTCCTGCCGGGAACCGTCCCAGAGAAACACCTCGCGCCCGACCGAGCAGGCAAAGACCCCGCCCGCGCCCGCCGCGACATGGTCCACCCATTTGCGGGGGTGGCTGGCAATCTCGGTCACGCCCTCAGGACCGACGCGGCAGAAGCGGCCATCGTCGCCGCCGGTCAGGAACGTCCCCGACGATTCCGCCACCATCGACAGGATCGCGCCCTTGTGGACCGGCAAGGCCTCGTGCTCCGCGCCGGGGCGGAAGACGCGCACATGCCCGTCGCCCCAAGCGGTGAAGGCGGTATCACCTACCGTCGCCACGGCCACGGGCACCGCGTCGAAATCATACTTGCGCCCCCCCATTTCGATGCGGGTGGGCGCCAGGGGATCGTGCCGCTCCAAGACCGGCATCAGGCGGCCTTGCAGGCGGCAAAGCCCTCGGCCAGCCCCATCTTGTCCAGATCGCGGCCGATGAAGACCAGTTTCGAGGATCGGGCCTTGCCCGCGGGCCAGGGCCCGAGCGGTGAGCCATCGGTCAGCATATGGACGGCGTGGACGACGAACCGCTCCTCCTGCCCTGCAAAGTCGAGAATGCCCTTCGACCGCAGGATATCCTGCCCGCGTTCGCGCAGAAGCTTGCCGAACCAAGACTGAAACTTCTTCTCGTCCAGCGGCGTGTCGGAGGAGAGGGAGACCGAGGTGATATCCTCCTCATGCTCATGCGTGTGGTCTTCGTCGAGGAAATCCGGCTCAATCTCCAGCACGCGTTCCAGGCTGAAGGCATCAAGCCCCAGCACCTGATCCAGCGCGACGCCACATTTCTCGGTCTTCACGATCTTGGCGTAGGGATTGATCGCCTTGATCCGCGCCTCGGCGGTGGCCAGCGCTGCAGCGTCCACCAAATCGACCTTGTTCAGGAGGATGATATCGGCAAAGGCGATCTGCTCAGCGGCTTCATGTGCCTCGTCCAGATGGGTGGACAGGTTCACCGCATCGACCACCGTGACGATGGCATCCAGCCGCGTCTTCTCAGCCACGTCCTGATCGACATAGAAGGTCTGCGCCACCGGGGCGGGGTCGGCCATGCCGGTCGTCTCGATCAGGATGCCATCGAAATCCTTGCGCTTCATCAGCCCGGCCAGAATGCGGATCAGATCGCCCCTGACGGTGCAGCAGATGCAGCCGTTGTTCATCTCGAAGATCTCTTCGTCGGCGTCGATCACCAGTTCGTTGTCGATCCCGGTTTCGCCGAATTCGTTGATGATGACGGCGTATTTCTTGCCATGCGGCTCGGTCAGGATGCGGTTCAGAAGCGTGGTCTTCCCGGCGCCAAGAAAGCCGGTCAGCACGGTCACGGGGGTTTGGGCGTTCATGGGGTTACCTCAGTTGGTCAGCGCAGCGGTCAGCTGCGACAGGTTGTGGCGCATCATGGCAAGGTAGGTGGCGGCGGGGCCTTCAGGACCGGACAGCGCGTCGGAATAGAGCGTGCCGCCGATGGCCGCGCCGGTCTCGGTGGCGATCTGCTCGAGCAGGCGGCGGTCGGCGATGTTCTCGACAAAGACGGCAGCGATGCTCTGCTCACGGATTTGGGTAATCAGGGCCGCCACATCTTGCGCGGATGCTTCCGCTTCTGTGGAAACCCCCTGTGGCGCGACGAAGGTCAGGCCGTAGCCGGCGGCAAGATAGCCGAACGCGTCGTGTGACGTGACCACCGTGCGGCGATCCTCGGGCAGGGCCGCAACGGCCGTGCGGATTTCGGCATCAAGCGCATCAAGCTCCGCGATGTAGGAGGCGGCGTTGGCCTGATAGACGGCTGCACCCTCCGGGTCGACCGATGTAAGGCCTTGGGCAATGTTGCCGACATACAGCGCCACATTGACCGGGCTTTGCCAGGCGTGGGGGTCAAAGGCACCATGGTCATGCCCCTCATGACCGGCCTCATCGCCATGGTCAGCGTGATCGTGCCCATCGTGGCCAGCCCCTTCCGCGTGGTCACCGTGATCATGGCCTTCATGCCCACCTTCTTCCGCGTGCTCTTCTTCGCCAAAGGCGATCGGGCTTACCCCTTCGGACACATTGATCAGGACGGCCGTTGTGCCCGAGGCTTCGATCAGCCGGTCCATCCAACCTTCAAACCCAAGCCCGTTGGCGACGATCACCTGCGCGCCTGCCACCGCCTGCGCATCGGCGGGCGCAGGTTGGAACACATGCGCGTCCCCGTCCGGGCCGACCAGCGTGGTCACCTCGACCCGGTCACCGCCGACATTCGCAACGATGTCGCCGAGGATCGAAAAGGTAGCGATGACGCGCAGCTTGTCTTCGGCCCATGCCGGTGCGGCAAAGGCCAATGCGGCGGCGGAGGCGAGCAGGAGACGGCGAGTAATCATGGGAGTATCCTTTCAGGCTTCAAGATGGGCGCGTGGCCAATAGCGGGCGGCAAGGCTGCCCGAGGGACCGAACGCGAGCGACAGGAGGTAAAGGGTTCCGGCGGCGAGGATGATCGCAGGGCCGGACGGGAGCCCTGCGTGGTAAGAGGCCAACAGTCCGGCGACGGAGGAGACGGCCGCGACCGTGGCGGCGACCGCCAGCATCCCGCCGATGGAACTGGCCCAGAACCGGGCGGCAGCGGCGGGCAGGATCATGATCCCCACGGCCATCAGCGTGCCAAGCGCCTGAAACCCGGCAACAAGGTTCAGGACGACAAGGCCAAGGAACAGGAAATGCACCGGCCCGCTCCACCGGCTGACCGAGGCGAGGAACCGCGGATCGGCGCATTCCAGCACCAGAGGGCGAAAGACCAGCGCCAGCGCGACCAGTGTGAAGGTGGTGATCGCACACAGCAGCATCAGCGCCGCGTCGTCCAGCGCCAGGACCGTACCGAACAGCACATGCATCAGGTCGACGTTCGACCCCTTCAGCGAGACGAGAAGCACGCCCAAGGCCAGCGAGATCAAGTAAAAGGCGGCAAGCGAGGCATCCTCGCGCAGGGCGGTAAAGCGGGCGACGGCCCCGGTCAGGACGGCCACAATCAGCCCCGCCGCCACCCCGCCGATGGTCATCGCGCCCAGGTTCAGCCCGGCCACCAGATAGCCCACCGCCGCCCCGGGCAGGATCGCATGGGCCATGGCATCGCCCGTCAGGCTCATCCGGCGCAAAAGCAGGAACACGCCGACCGGCGTAGCCCCCAGCGAGATCGCAAGGCAGCCCAAGAGCGCCCTCTGCATGAAAGCGAAGTCGGCGAAGGGATCGACCAGCCAGCTCATGCGGCACCCCGTGTGGCAGGGCGGACGCAGACATTGGCACTGTCGTCGAAAGCCTCAGACATCTGGCGAGCGCGGAACAGGTTCTCGGCAGTCAGGACCTTATCCGTCGCCCCATGCGCGACCTTTTCGCGCGCCAGCAGCAGGGTTTCGGGGAAATGCCTGCGCACCGCTTCGATGTCATGCAGAACGGCAAGCACGGTGCGCCCTTCGCCATGCCAGCGCTGCACGACTGCCAGAAGGTCAGCGGCGGTCTTGGTGTCGAGCGCGGTGAAGGGTTCGTCGAGAAGGATCAGGTCGGCATCCTGTAACAGCAGCCGCGCGAACATCACCCGCTGCACCTGACCGCCCGACAAGGCCGAGATCGGGCGTTGGTCAAAGCCAGTCAGGCCCACGGCCGCCAGCGCCTCGGCCACCCGCGCGGCGTCCTTGGCCCCGACCCGACCAAAGGCCCCGACCCGATGCCACAGCCCCATGGCAACAAAGGCCCCGACCGCGATGGGAAAGCTGCGGTCCACCTCGGAGAGTTGCGGCAGGGTAGGCCAGCCGCGCCACCCCCCGGTCGATCCGGCCTTCCAGGGGAACAAGCTCGCCGGTTAGGCCCTTCAGCAGCGTGGATTTCCCCGCGCCATTCGGTCCAACCACGGCAGTCAGGCTGCCCGGGGCCAGGTCAAGGTCAAGGTGATGCACCGCAGGATGCCGGTCATAGCCCAGTGTCAGATCACGGATGCGCAATGCCATGTCAGCCCACCACCAGCCAGAGCCCGACCCACAGGGTGGCGGATAGACCAAGGGCCAGCGTCAGCCGCAGGACCACGCCGGAGAGGAGGAGGTCCTTCATGCCTGGCCCCCGGTGCAATCGCCGCAACGGCCATGCACCTCGATGGTCTGGCGCGCCTCGGCAAAACCCTCAGCGGCGAGGCGCTGATGGAGGCTTTCAAACAGGCTTGGCGCCTCGACGCTGCGCACGGACCCGCAATCGTCGCAGATCGCCACCACCCCCGGCACGGGCGAGGTGACCACGGCCCAAGCGCGCAGCGTTTCGATCCGTTGCACGACACCGGCCTCTTCCAGCCCTTTCAGGGCGCGATAGACTGTGGGAGGGGCCACTGCACCACCTTTGCGCTGCATCCGGCCAAGAAGTTGATAGGCCGTCATCGGGCCATTCGCCCCGCGCAAGAGGGCCAGCACTTCGATCTCATTCGGGGTTAAAGCCGCGCCCATGCCGGCCTCACAGGATCGTCGGGTTCGGCGCATCGCCATAGACCGCGACGGGGTCAAACCGGCGCTCGGTCTCGGTGAACCGCAGCGGACCACCGGCAGCGGGGCCGATAGGCACCTCACGGTAGAAGCAGGACCGATAGCCGACATGGCACGACGCGCCAGAGCCTGCGACGGTAACCTCCAGCCACATTGCATCCTGATCGTCGTCGATCCGCATCCTGACCACAGTCTGAGTCAGGCCCGAGGTCGCGCCCTTGTGCCAGACCGCTTGCCTTGTGCGGCTGAAGTAATGCGCCTCGCACGTCTCGATGGTCAGCCGCAACGCCTGTTCGTTCATCCAGCCCAGCATCAGCACGGTGCCGTCCGCGGCATCGGTCGTCACGCAGGGCATGAGGCCATCCGCCGGAAAGCGCGGGGCGAGGGCCAGGCCTTCTTCGACATCGAGGACAGACGGGCGGGGGGCGAAAGTAACGGTCATTCTGGCTTGCTTTCAGGGGATCGATGGCAGATATACGTTATAGTATAACATAGCACAAGTCGAAGATGTCCCGAATTCCCCTGACCCTGATCACCGGCTATCTTGGCGCCGGAAAGACCACGCTTCTCAATGCGCTCCTGCGCGATGCCTCGGCAGGCCGCATCGCCGTTGTCGTCAACGAGTTCGGCGATGTGGGTCTTGACCATGACCTGATCGTCGAGACGACCGAAGAAACGGTGCTTCTCTCCTCCGGCTGTATGTGCTGCACGGTGCGCGGCGATCTGGTGCAGGCGCTGGAAAGCCTGTTCGAAAAGCGCAGCGCCGGGAAACTGGCGTTCGACCGGATCGTGATCGAGACCACTGGCCTCGCCGATCCCGCGCCGATCCTGCACACGCTGATCGTGACGCCCGGTCTGGGGGCGACGCTGCGGATGGATGGGGTGGTCACAGTCTGCGATGCCGCGCATGGCCCTGCCACGCTGGATGCCGGGTTCGAAAGTGTTCAGCAGGTCGCCATGGCCGATGTGCTGGTTCTGTCCAAGACCGACCTCGTGACACCATCGCAGGCCGAGCGGTTCCGCGCCCGGCTTGCGGCCCTTGCCCCCGGGGCGCGCATCGTGACCGCTACGCGCGGCGCGGTTCCTTTGACCGAGCTTTTCGGCCATGGGGCCCCCGACATGAACGGTGCGTTGCCGGAAGCCGAAGCCTGGGTGAACGCCCCGGCCTATGCGCTTTCATCCTTGCCGCTTCCGCCATTGGCAAAATCGCTGGCCCCCTTTGCAACCGGCCCAACCCATGGCCTATTCGGGTTGGCCCCGGCCCCGGGGTCAAGCCTGTTGGCCGCCATTGCCCCGGCGGCCCGCCATGACGACCGCATCTCTTCGGTGTCGATGGTCTTTGATGACCCGATCCATCCGATCATGCTGGACATCTGGATGGAAACCTTGATCGCCGCCCGCGGCCCCGACATCTTGCGCCTGAAGGCGGTGATCTGGGCCGACGGCTTCGACACGCCGTTTGTCATCCACGGCGTCCAGCACATCATCGACCCACCCATCCGCCTTGCCCGCTGGTCGGGCGAGGATCGTAAGAGCCGCGTCGTCATCATCGGCCGCGATCTGCCGCGCGAGGCTTTGCTGGACAGCCTGGAAGTGCTGAAGACACGGCCGATGGTGAATGCCCGTTAGAAGGCTGACTGCACCTTCTCGTTAGCGCCAATTTTTTGCGGGCCTACCAGAAGAAGGCTTGTGTCCGGTCTGCGGCACGTCCTTCCGGGCTCAAACCCAGTTTGTGTCTGTCTATGCTGATGGCCTCACCCTTGTCGCAAGTGAGTCAAGCACTGTCGGCACGCGGCGGCCTGTGATCCACTTGAACGATATGTAGTGGGAAACACATGGTCTTGAAAATCTGCGACCGGTCCGGAACAGGAAAACAAATGAGCACAAGCCTTCTGGCCTCGGCCGTCGTTCTTGTAACGGGCGTCATCTGGGGCGTTTATTGGGTGCCCGTCCGGGCCGTGGCCGAACGGGGGCTGGACGGGGCATGGGGAACGGGAGCGATCACGCTGGTCGCATCCATGTTCCTGCTGCCCTTCGTCCTTGCCGACAAACGAGCGCTTTGGGGTAGAAACCGCATTGGCATCGTTTCGGTCATGTTGGGCGGGGCGGCCTTTGCACTGTATTCGATCGGCTTTCTGTACGGCAAGGTGGCACTTGTTGTGCTGCTGTGGTTCTTCAGCCCGGTCTGGAGCGTGCTGATCGCGAAGTACCTACTGCGCCAGCAGGTGCCGCGCCTCCGGCTGGTTGCCATTGCCACCGGTCTTGTAGGCCTGTTCATCATGCTGGGAGGCGATGGTGATATCCCGCTGCCCGGCGATCTGGGCGAATGGATGGCCTTTGTCGGGGGCCTTGTCTGGGCCTTTGCCACGGCGGGGATGCGGAACAAATCCGACGTCAGGCCGCTGCCGTCGGCGTTCCTGTTCGCCATAGGCGCCGCCCTGACCTCGCTTGTTGCCGCGCCCGTGCTGGAGCCGTTTCCTGCGATTGCCGCGCCGGATCTGGCGGTCGTTGCTGGGGCGGTTCTGGTGACGGCGGCGCTGTGGTGGGTAATCTCGATTGCAGGGCTGATGTGGGCGGCGGTGAGACTTGACCCCGCACGCGTCGGCATCCTTTTAATGACCGAAGTGGTTTTCGGTGCAGTAACCGCTGCAGTTTTTGCAGGCGAGATTCTGTCGCCCACCGAGATAGCCGGCGGTGCATTGGTCATCATGTGTGGCATCCTTGAGGTCTGGCCGACGAAATCAGACACAGGGCATGCTCTGCCAGACAGGCCACAGACTTGACTTTGTCTGCAAATATTTGTGTCTAAGCAGCGCGACAGGGGCGTCCGGGCAACCGGGCTGAGAAGCACCCTTTGAACCTGAACCAGATAATGCTGGCGTAGGGAGTCTGCGGTGGGTGTCCCCTTTGGCCGTATTTTGGCCATCCCCGACGCCACCTCTGGCCCCGTTGCGCGCGGCCGGAGAATAGAATGGACAACCTCGGCACCACCCTTGCCACCCTGCGCAGCACCGCGCCGCTGGTGCAGTGCATCACCAATTTCGTCGCAATGAACGTGTCAGCCAATGTGCTGCTGGCCGTGGGGGCGTCGCCCGCGATGGTCCATGCGCGCGAGGAGGTGGCAGAGTTTGCAGGCCTTGCGCAGGCGCTGTGCGTCAACATCGGCACGCTGGACCCGGCATGGGCCGAGGCGATGGAGATGGCCGTACAGGTGATGATCGCTTCGGGCCGTCCTTGGGTGCTGGACCCGGTGGGCGTGGGCGCGACGCAGTTTCGCCGGGATGTTTGCGCTCGGCTGATGGCGCTGCGGCCAACGGTCATTCGCGGCAATGCCTCCGAGATTCTGGCGCTGGCCGGGATGGGTGGCGCGGGGCGCGGGGCCGACAGCGCCGATCCGGTGACAGCGGCCGAGGCCAGCGCGCAAGACCTAGCCTTGCGCACGGGGGCTGTGGTCGCTGTATCGGGGCCGGTCGATTACGTCACCGACGGCGTGCAGGCGTTCCGCGTGGCCAATGGTGACGCGCTGATGCCGCGCGTGACTGCTTTGGGATGTTCGCTGAACGGGGCGATCGCGGCTTTTGCTGTGGGCCAGCCCGCCCTGCCTGCCACCGTGGCGGCGCTGGCCTATTACGGGCTGGCCGGGGAACGGGCGGCAGGTGCCGCTGGCCCCGGCAGTTTTCAGGTGGCGTTTCTGGACGCGCTTTACAGCCTGACGCCGCAGGAGGTGACCGCAGGCGCCAAGGTCAGCCGCGCATGATGGGCCCGATTTATGTGATCACCGATCCGGGTGCCGCCCTGGCCGTGGCCGAACAGGCGCGCGCGGCAGCACGCGGCGGGGCGGCATGGGTGCAATTGCGCGACAAGACGGCGCTGGACGATGATCTGGCGGCGCTGGTGCGGCTGCTGATGCCGGAACTGACGGCGCTTGGGGCGAGGCTGATCGTCAATGACCGGGTCGAGGTGGCACTGGCCACCGGCGCGCACGGCTTGCACATCGGGCAAGGCGACGGCGATGTAGCCCTTATCCGCCAGCGGATGCCTGCGGGGATGATGCTTGGCCTGTCCATCGAGACGGTGGCGCAGGCGCGCGTGATCCCGCCCGGCGTGGATTACATCGGGGCCGGGCCGGTGCGCGCCACGCAAACCAAGCACGACCACGCCACGCCCATCGGCTTTGACGGCTTGGCGCAGATCGTGGCAGAGGCGGGATTGCCGACCTATGCCATCGGCGGGTTGAAGCCGGGCGATGCGGCGGCGGTGCGCGCCGCCGGTGCCTGCGGCATGGCCGTGGTCACGGCTGTGACCCGCGCGCCGGATGCGCAGGCCACCACGCGTGCCTTGTTGTCAGAATGGAGCGTGGCATGATCCCCAACATCCTGTCGATTGCAGGCTCTGACCCGTCGGGCGGGGCCGGGATTCAGGCCGATATCAAGGCGATCTCGGCCAATGGCGGCTATGCCATGGCCGCCCTCACCGCGCTGACCGCGCAGAACACCCAAGGCGTGACTGCCGTGCAGATGATCGCGCCGGATTTCGTGACGGCTCAGGTCGCGGCGATCCGCGCCGATATCCGGGTGGACGCGGTCAAGATCGGGATGCTGGGCACCGCCCCCATCATCGGCGCGGTTGCCGATGCGCTGGCGGGCCTAGAGGCGCCAATCGTGCTGGATCCGGTGATGGTGGCCAAAAGCGGCGACCGGCTGTTGCAGGCCGATGCGGTTGCCGCCCTGCGCGCGATGCTGCCGCTGGCATCGGTCATCACACCCAACCTGCCCGAAGCGGCCGATCTGCTGGGCGTGCCCGAGGCCGCAACCCGCAACCAGATGCAGGAACAGGCGCAGGCGCTGCTGGCGCTTGGGGCGCGGGCGGTGCTGCTGAAAGGTGGGCATCTGCCGGGCGGTGATTGCCCCGATCTCCTGGTAAGTACCGATGTCCTCACCTGGCTTACAGGTTCCCGCCACGCCACGCGCAAGACCCATGGCACAGGCTGCACGCTGTCGTCTGCGCTGGCTACGTTTCTGGGGCTTGGCCTGCCCCTGCCCGACGCCGCCGTACGCACAAAGGCCTACGTCGCCGCCGCCATCGCCAACGCCAATGCGCTGACGGTGGGCAGTGGCCACGGCCCGACCCATCACTTCTTCGCCCAATTCAAAGGAACCAACGCATGACCCGTCCCCTGTCTGACCTGACCGTCCTTGTCACCGGCGGTGGCCGTGGCCTTGGTGCCGCCATCGCCCGCGCCTTTCACCGCGAAGGCGCAAGGGTGGCCATCAACTATCGCAACAGCCAGACCGCAGCCGAGACCTTGGCCGCCGAGCTTGGCCCGCGCGCCGCCGCGTTTCGCGCCGATGTGACAGACCCCGCGCAGGTTGCGGCGATGGTGGATCAGATCACTGAGCGTCTGGGGGCCCCGGATGTGCTGGTCCACAATGCGCTGGCTGATTTCGCCTTCAACGGCGATGCGCGGGCGCATCTTGACAGGCTGCAATGGGCCGATATCGCGCGGCAGGCCGAAACGGCGGTGGGTGGCGCGCTGAACTGTCTGGCCGCGATGCGGGCGCATTGTGCAGCGCAAGGCTTTGGCCGGATCATCACCATCGGCACCAACCTGATGCAGAACCCGGTCGTGCCCTATCACGACTACACCGCCGCCAAGGGTGCGCTTCTGGCGCTGACCCGCACGGCGGCCAAGGAACTGGGGCCGCTGGGCATCACGGTGAACATGGTGTCGGGAGGCCTGTTGCGCACCACCGACGCCAGCGCCGCCACGCCCGAAGCGGTGTTCGACATCATCGCCGCCCAGACCCCTCTGGGCCGGGTGACGACGCCCGAGGATCTGGCCGACGCCGTGCTGTTCTTCGCCTCGCCCTGGGCGCGCGCAGTCACGGGGCAGAACCTGATCGTCGATGGCGGGTTAGTGTTCGGATGATGCATACTTCCGTCGCCGGGCAGCCTTGGATGTGTCGGCCGGGTCAATTCCAAATGCAAAGTGGCGAAAATCGTGATCCAAAGCTTTCAGATCGCCGCGCGCCACATCCGATAACGCCCCTGCCCGGTCATTT
This sequence comes from Gemmobacter aquarius, assembly GCF_003060865.1. Classification (NCBI taxonomy): domain Bacteria; kingdom Pseudomonadati; phylum Pseudomonadota; class Alphaproteobacteria; order Rhodobacterales; family Paracoccaceae; genus Paragemmobacter; species Paragemmobacter aquarius. Next base: position 144,027 of record NZ_CP028920.1, on the reverse strand, counting down.
CGCAGATTAGCCCACGCGCCTCCATCCAAGCCAGGTTTCGCTGGACAGCCGCGCGGCTGGCGCCGATCACAGTCTCGACCATCGGTGCAGAGACCAAGGGCCATTCGGTCAATACAGCGCGCAAAGCCGGAGGAGTACGGCCAGACAACACTGACATGACAGTTTCCGCTTGGGTGGACCATAATTCGAGTTCGTCGAGGTGCCGCATCGCTGCGAGGCATGCGTTGTTCATCCCGTCCAGCCATCGGGTCAACCGCTCTGCCGGAGGTCCGCCGGCACGAAGCCCCCCTGCCCCACCCAGTGCCAGCGGTGCGAAAATTGCACCCTTCCCTTCGGCTGCAGCAACACGTCCTGCCGTGACCGCAGCTTCCATCCGGTCGCCATTCTGACCGAGACCTGCCAGGCTCCAAAGGTTGAAGCCCAGACAAGCCCGAGTGATAGGGTGAAAATGTCGGCTGGCTTCCATCAAGGCGAGCCAGCCATCAGCACGTTCAGCGAAACGATCGGCGTCATCAGCTATATTCTCAGGGTCCCGGCGGTCGAGAAAATCGGCAAGCCCAGCTTCGGGGCCAGGCCCTCCAGTCAGACGCCGAACGGCCCATCCAACACGAGACAGCGCCCCTGAGTCTTCCTGCGCGCCAGACAGCCGAAGCGCGATCCAGAGTGCAAGGCGTTCAGGGCTGACTCGATCGCCAACGAACCAGCTCAGCTCTGCAGCCTCGATCAGAGCCAATCTGTGCCGCCAACCCAATGGGCCGCGTCGCAGACGGTCGTCAAGCGCGCCCAGTCTTCCGGCCACCTGTGCGAGGCGGGCCGCACAACCCGCTTCGGCCCGAGCCCAAGCCGCAAGTACTGAGGTTTCACTAGGCTCAGTCATTGGGCCTGGAGGCAGATAATCCGGTTCCTCTTCCATCGGACCTGGCAGGAACCACAGGTCGTCTTCGGACGCCTGTCCAACCCTCTCGGAATCGACGATGGTTTCTTCAGGATTATCAGTATTAACAGGGTTATATAACTTCATATGTGCAAAATAGTCGTATTTTGCAGATTACCAAAGAGTTTTTAGTAAGGCTACAGATACGCTTCACGGAGCACGCGCGCGAGGTGTCCGTGGAGAGATATCTGGTCGTGGTCAGTCTATGGAAACCAAGGGCTTTCTGGCGATCAACACCACAGAACGCACCCTTGCATTCGTTTTCAAACGGTCGTTTACTCATGACATCCGCAATTGCAAAAGAGGCCCCCTGCCCCGTGCCACTCATCGGATACGCGCGTATTTCCACCGAAGATCAAACCGCCCTGCCCCAAGTTCTGGAGTTGCGCTCCGCAGGCTGCGTGGAAATTGCCGAAGAGCAAGCCTCGGGCGGCAGTCGCACCCGGCCTGTTCTGGCGCGTGTGCTGGATCAACTGCGCGTTGGCGATACACTTGTCGTGGTTCGGATCGACCGCCTGGCCCGTTCACTCTCTCACCTCTTGGAGATCATTGAGCGGTTGGAGGCGAAAGGCGCACATTTCCGGTCCTTGCAGGATCCAATCGACACGGCGTCGCCTCAGGGCAAGTTCACCTTGCAGGTTCTGGGTGCGGCCGCCGAGTTTGAACGGACCTTGATACGCGAGCGCACCAAGGCCGGGTTGCGATCTGCGAAGGCAGAAGGGCGGGTTGGCGGCAACCCAGGCCTAAAGGCGGGCGACCCCGTGGCAATCCGCAAGGCAAGAGCCGCGCGAGTGGAAAGCCATTTCCAGAAACTGAATGCCAGTGCTGAACAGTGGGTGCCGGAAGTGCGCCGTCTGAGACCGGGCCTGCCTTGGGAAGACGTGCTGCGCATCGTCAATTCAGGTCTGCCGAGCGAGGCGCAGCCTTGGTCCCTGCCCCGCCTGATCCGTGCTGCCAAAACCTTCGTCCGCGAAGGCCTGCTGCCAGACACTGTCCTTTCCCGTGCGACCGCATCCGACAAGGATGATCGCCTGCCCGCCATCGTCGCGGGCATCAAAGGCGCAGATCCCAAGATGACTCTTCAAGCCATCTGCGACCGGCTAGAGACCATGCGCGAACGGACACCTAGGGGCCGCAGCAAGTGGGAGCCGTCATCGGTCAAGATGATCTTGGAGCGGGCGAAGAAGTTGAGACTGTTGTATTAGGTAACGCTTTTCGGTGCCCAATAGGCCAAAAGGCATTCTACCGACGGGCTCAGACGAAGAATCGCTTGCGATGCTCACGCGAACACGATTGCCGTGGTCAGGTCTGCTACAGCGTTACTGAGCCTGGTCAGAGATTTTCCAAGCATCACGCGTAGGTTCAAGGGCGTCGGGTCCTGTGGATAAGTCTCGCGACATTTTCTGTAATCTTTACAATGTCCTACACCCAATCTTTAACAGGTCACGTTAGCCTTTTCGCATCATATGGTGCCATGGTCCGCAGAAAGCACAAGATAGCTGCACAAGATTTGCCTTGAGTTTCTTCCCGACGGGCGTCATATCTGTAACGCGAAAACTAAGAAAACGACGTCCACTGCGTTCCTGCTGGCACCGATCGACTGCAGATCACGGGTAACGCTTAAGAGATGTCTCGAGACAGGCGAATGATGATGCACCAAGTGTTGCATGACAAGCTCAAGGCAGACGCAGAGCGGCTTTCTGAAGCCCTTGAACATATGTCGAAGCTTTTTCTGGCACCAAAGGAAGAAAAGACACTCCGCGCCTTCACAAGCGCAGAGGTCGGAGAGTTGTTGCGGGTGAGCGACGGCTATCTGCGCAAGGCGCATTTCGACGGCAGAATTCCAGAAGTCGAACAGGGACCGGGTAACAAGCGCCTTTATTCCGCCGAGAACATTCTCCAGATCCGCAACATTCTGGCTCAGAATGCAAAGGATCCGTTTCAGTTCCTTCCCGGTCGGCGACAAGGTGACAAGCTTCAGATCTGGTCAACCGTCAACTTCAAGGGCGGATCCAGCAAAACTACGACCACCGTGACTCTCGGGATGAGGCTCGCCCTGCGTGGATACCGTGTGTGTTTGGTCGATGCAGATCCTCAGGCCTCACTGACGACCTTCTTTGGATACCAGCCAGAGATCGACTTCCGTCACGGCGGCACGCTGTATGATGCAATTCGCTACAACGATGGCGAAACGTCCCGGGTGCCTATCGTGGACGTTTTGCGCAAGACCTACTTCCCGAACCTCGATCTAGTGCCCGGCGGGATCATGCTCTCGGAATTCGAAACCGAAACTCCAACCGCGCTGAGCCGTGGCGAACAACCCGTCTTCTTCAATCGGATCCGCGACTCGCTACGACAGGTTGAAGACGATTATGACATCGTTTTAATCGACTGCCCGCCTCAGCTTGGCTATCTGACGATGGCGGCGGTCTGTGCATCGACGTCGCTTCTCATGACCATCATCCCTGAGCGTGTCGACCTGGCCTCGGCCAGCCAGTTCCTGACGATGGCGTCGGGCGTGTTGGAAGTCCTGTACTCGAACGGTGGCATCGGCGCGTATGACAATTTCGCCTACCTCCTGACGCGCTTCGACACCGCTATCAGCACGCAGCAGGACTTGTCTGAATGGCTCAGGCAATTGCTAGGCGACAGTGTGATCAAGACGCCCTTCGTGAAGTCTTCGGCGGTTAGCGAGGCCGGCCTTTCGCAGAAGACAATCTTCGAAGTGGACCTCGCTACGACCAAGAACCGAAAGACTTATGAGCGAGCCCTAGAGTCGGTGATGAGCTTTTCAAATGACATTGAAAAGATGATCCAGTCAGCATGGGGTCGAGGGGGCACAAATGAAGCGTGATCTTCTTGCCAAGAGCCTAGCACAAATGGGCTCAAAGCCTTTGGTTGCTGCCGAGGCCGGGTCGAAGGTGGACGAAAGCTCGCCTCGTTCCCTGAGGAGCATGTCAGACGTCCTTTCTCAGGTCTCGGCACAAGCCGCCCAGGACGTAGATGTCAATGAGATCGGCGATTCTGAAATCGCGGATCGTTTTGACGTATCCGAAGGGCTTGATGATCTGATCGAGTCTATCAGGACATCAGGACAACAGCTCCCTGCACTGCTCCGCTATCGCCGTGGCCCTGGCCCTCGCTATGAGGTGGTTTACGGACGCCGCAGAATTGCCGCGTGCCGCGTGCTTGGGATCAAGGTCAAGGCTTATGTCAAGGAAATGGACCACCGTGAGGCGCTTGTCTCACAGGCCCTGGAAAACTCTGCGCGCCTAGAACGCAGCTTCATCGAACAAGCCATTTTCGCCACCAAGCTAGAGGACCAGGGCTTCACCCGGGCCGAGATCGGCGATGTGCTAGCTGTCGACAAGGGAACGCTAAGCAAACTGATTGGCGTTGCCCGAGACGTGCCCGACGCAGTGATCTACAAAATTGGCGCCGCGCATGAAGCAGGCCGTCGCCCATGGCTGGAACTGCGTCGTCTGGTCAAAACCGAAAACGCCCCTTCAGACAGTTCTGTCCTCTTGCTTGTTCCTGAAGAAGGCACTGCGGCAGAGAAGCTCAGCGCTGTCATCGATGCGCTGCAGAAGGTTGCGGATGCACAGCAGAACGCAGCGGAGTCTGCCGCCAAGGGCCCCTCCCCTGCCCCGCTCAACAAGATGCACGCAACTTCGGTGGCTTTCAGGTCCAAAGGCCAACGTCTTTTGATCGAGGTTTCCGACAAAAAGGAGCGCGGGTTCATCAACTTCGTGGAGACGCAGCTTGAGCGCCTCTACAAGGAGTGGAAAGAAAAATCATGACGCCGAAACGGTTAAGTGATTGATCTTTATAGGGTTGGCCATGGTCAACCCTAGTCAAACAGGCAAGAAACAATCAAAAAGGAGGCAGACGTAGCGCAAAAAGAAACCCCCCGAAGGCGGTGAAGCACTCCAGAGGGTCCCGATTTACTCGCAATCTATTGGTACCCAAAAAATCGAATCACTGCAACACCGATTTCGGTGACCGGTATCCTTTTGCTGTCTGAAAACAGATGGAACAAGAAGCAGTCACGACCATCGAGGTCGAGGCACACCTGAGTTGTGCGCCTTCAATCTTCGATTCTTTCGCCGGTATTGGCACGATCGAACACCAGCCACACTTCGTACCTGTAACGCGGCGCGCGCTTATGGCGGCGGTCAACACCACAGGTCGCGCACTGGGCCTGCGGCCGCCTTCAGTCGTTGTGCTTGACGCACTCTTGAGCTGCCTTCCCTGCAACGATCCGAAAACAGGGAATGACAGCCCAATCACGCCACTCACCCTGCTGACCGTGTTCGCTTGCAACGACACTTTATGTTTCCGCGCGAAAGGCATAACGGACAGGCAACTTCGGCGACACCTTGAGAAACTTGAAGCTGCGAACCTAATCCAACGGCGAGACAGCGCCAACGGCAAACGATTCCCAATTATGCGCAACGGTAAAGTCATCGGCGCGTTCGGCATCGACCTGTCGCCCCTGCTCGCACGGTCTGGCGAAATCCTTGCACTGTCTCAGAAACATCGTCAGGAAGCCGACGAACTTCGAGGCATGAAAGCCTACATCCAAAAACTGCGCGGTGAATGCCTCTCCCTATGCCTGCACGGCGAGACCCTAGAGTTCGTCGAAGCCGCCCGCAACTTTATGCGTCGAACCGGAGTCACTGTACTTCAGGCAAGCAGCGTCATCAGCAGACTCAAATGCATCCTGCAAAGTAAGGTAGTCACTCCAAGCGTACCGCATTTGGAAGAGTTGGCCACGGCCAACGATCTGCAACACGAACAACGCCAAGAACAAGCCCCGCCTTCTAACTCGAACAAACCGACCGCCTCAGACGGGCAAAATGTCCGGCACAAAGAGACTCAAAAATCATATACAAAAAAAACCTTCCCGCGCACGATGACAGAGCTATGGGCTTGCTTGACCGAAATCCCGGCCTTTTATCCAGACTACCCCACCACAGAACACGGCCTCCTACAGCTGCTATTTGAGTTTGGTAAGATGCTGAGAATAGACAGCGCTCTGTTGGGTAGGGCGGTGTCTGTGCTTGGCATAGAAAAAGCGATTCAGGTGGCAGATCAAATGGCCTGCAAGATCGACCAGGTCAAAAGCCCAGACAACTACCTATCGAGAATCCTAGCCGGTTGCGCCAAGACAAGAGTTGGCCATGGCCAACTTTGCGTTGGTACATAAATCATCCAACTGAAACGCGCCGCCCTGCCGGTCTGTCGTTAGCACCTATATCCAGTACGAAAGTGTGAGAATGGTTGGTTTGAGGGTGGCGGGAAGTGAGATCGGGAGAGTGGCTCCCGGCGCCCGTCGTGGAGAAAACCTGATGGCCCAAGCTGCCCAGAAGATCACCCTGTCGTCCTCACGGGACATCCCCTTTGATAAGCTGGTGCTGAGCCAGTCCAACGTCCGGCGCATCAAGGCCGGTGTGTCGGTAGAAGAGTTGGCCGAGGACATCGCTCGCCGTGGGTTGTTGCAAGGCCTCAGCGTGCGGCCTGTATTAGATGCCGATGGCGTCGAGACCGGCAAGTTCGAGATCCCGGCTGGCGGTCGACGCTTTCAGGCGCTGTCGCTGCTGGTAAAGCAGAAGCGTTTGGCAAAGACGGCGCCTGTGCCTTGTGTGTTGCGTGATGTGACATCAGATATTCTGGCCGAGGACGATTCCCTGGCTGAAAACATGCAGCGCGTTGCGTTGCACCCGCTCGATCAGTTCCGCGCCTTTGTTGCTTTGCGCGATAAGGGTCAGGGTGAGGAGGCGATCGCGGCGGCCTTCTTTGTGACGCCGCAGATCGTGAAACAGCGGTTGAAACTCGCGTCCGTGGCCCCTGCCCTGCTCGAGGTCTACGCCGAGGATGGCATGACGCTGGAACAGCTGATTGCCTTCACGGTGAACCCCGATCACGCGCGTCAGGTGCAGGTCTGGGATGCGGTGAAGAACTCCTGGAACAAGGAGCCCTATTCCATCCGGCGCATGTTGACTGAGACCTCTGTGCGGGCCTCCGATCGGCGCGCAGTGTTTGTCGGTGTTGATGTCTATGATGCTGCGGGTGGCGTTGTCTTGCGTGATCTCTTCCAAGGCGATGATGGCGGCTGGTTGGAGGACCCTGCCCTGCTCGACCGTTTGGTCGCGGACAAGCTGCAAGCCGAGGCCCAGGCAATCGCCGCTGAGGGTTGGAAGTGGATCGAGGTGTCAACCGATCTGCCTTACGGCTACAGTCACGGTCTGCGGCGTCTTGTTGGCGATCCTTCACCGCTGAGCGCTGATGAAGCTGCAGAGCACGCCAAGCTGCTCGCCGAGTATCGCGCACTGGAAGAGGAATACTCTGGTCAGGACGAATACCCCGAAGAGATCGACGCCCGGCTCGGCGAGCTGGAAGCTGCCATGGAAGCCTTCGAGCGGCGCCCGCTGAATTTTGATGCGGCCGAGGTTGGTCGTGCCGGCGTATTCGTAACGCTGGATCGGGATGGCAACCTGGCTGCCCATCGCGGCTATGTCCGGCCGGAGGATGAGCCTCGCGAAGAGACCGTGGCCAACTTTGGCGATGAACTGGGTGCGGAAGGGCAGGGGGCCGATGATGGTGTCTCGGCTTATCAGCTTCCCTCTGGTTCGTCTGCGACCACCATCATCACTTCCGGGGGCCAGCCGATCAGTGCCGGTCTGCCAGACGATGAGGACGATGGCGCGTTGAAGCCTTTGCCGGAGCGCCTGGTGATGGAGCTGACCGCACATCGCACCCTCGCCTTGCGGGAGGCGATTGGGCGTTCGCCTGACGTTGCCCTGACCCTTCTGCTGATGAAGCTGGTCAATGACACCTTCCGCAGTTCCGGGGCTTCGGGCAGTTGCTTGGAGGCATCTGTGCGCCCCGTCTACATGTCAGCACAGGCCCCCGATCTGAAGGATAGTCCGGTGGCCAAGGCGGTGGACGATCGTCATGCTGCCTGGGAGGCCGATCTGCCGCTTGGCGACGATGCCGTGCTTTGGGACTATCTCTCGGCCCTCGATCAGGCCAGCCGTCTGTCTCTGCTGGCGCATTGCCTGAGCTTCGGGATTAATGCTCTGCATGAGAAGGTGAACCCCTATGGGGCGGGCATCTCGGCCAGTGGGTTGGTCCGCCGCATGGCGCAGTCTGAGATCGTGGCTGAAGCTGTCGATCTTGATATGGTAGCGGCAGGCTGGGAGCCGACACCGGACAATTACCTGAACCGTGTTCCCAAGGCGCGTATCCTTGAAGCTGTGCGTGAGGCGAAGGGGGAGGGCACCGCACAGCTGCTCGACCATCTGAAGAAGGGCGAGATGGCGACGGAAGCCGAGCGCTTGCTCAAGGGCAGCGGCTGGTTGCCGGAGGTTCTGCGGCGTAGTGATCTTGCCGCTCTGGACGGGGATGACGCAGCAGAAGGGCAGGGGGCTTTGAACGAAGAACCCTTGGGCGCTGCTGAAATTGACGCTGAGATCGACTTGCCCGCCTTCCTGATGGCCGATCTGCCTGTGGAAAGCACCGCGATGATGGCTGCGGAGTGATCTGAGCCCCCGAGGGCGGGGAAACTCGCCCTCAATAACTACGAAATACAACAATATCAATATGATGAGTGCGAAAGCTCGCATTCAGGATGAGGAATCATGTCTGCAACCACAATAATCGACACAGCGCCCTTGGGCGCGCTTATTCGTTACACCGACGGCAGTCCCAAACCGCCCGCACGCTTCACCAAGAAGCTGGCGGCATGGGAAAGGTCCAACGGTGTTGGCCGCCTGGTGAAGAAAGAACCGCCGCGGCCTTATCCAACCTGGACGGCTCCGGCGTCCTTCACGCTGCATGAGGGCAACTTCTCCTCAGAGGGGGTCATCCTTGTCACCATCATGCGCAGCCATTCGGCTGACAGTCGGCTGGTCTTCGAGGTGGCTGAGGAACCCAAAGCTGGACAAGTGCGTGTTCTTCTGGACTTTGGTGGCAACACCGAGCTGCTGCATCTGGCGGAATCCATTACCGCGGCCGAGCTCTGGATCGCGAGGGAGGGCTATCGCAATGCGAGGCTGCAGATCGTCGGCAATGAGCGCGATAGGGCAGGGGAGGCGGGTATCGCCGCCTGAGGGGATTAATTTCTGGCTCGGCCACTGCCGTCTTGCGGTTTGGCCGAGCCTCTCTCGACAGACAGGCGCCATTGGCATATATTGCCAATCAAACGGAGATCACTGCATGGCCACCCGCAACGTTGTGCTGACCGAACCCCAATCAAAGCTGATCGATGATTTGGTTGCCTCGGGCCGCTACCAGAACGCCTCCGAGGCGTTGCGGGCCGGTTTGCGCTTGCTGGAGCGCGAAGAGGCCGAGTTCCGTGACCTGCGCTCACGGCTAACACGTGGCGTGCTAGAGGCCCGAGAAGGCGCTTTCGCGCGCGGACCCGGTGAAGAAGCAATCCGGCGGGTCTTTGCAACGGCGCAAAAGTCCGCATCCTGATGCCAAAACCATGGGTGTTGACGCGGCAGGCAGAAGCCGCACTGAAAGATATTGCGGTCTGGACAGTCGAGACTTTTGGCAAGCGGCAGGCGGACGCTTATGCTGAAGACCTCATCGACAAGTGCCAGGCACTGGCAGACGGTGCCGCACCTTCCAAAGACTGCCGTCGACTGGTTGACCCGTCGCTGCCCGAAAACCTGCGCTATGCCCGGTCCGGGCAGCACTATGTGGTCTTTATCGCAGCGCCAGACCGGATGATCGTTGTCGACTTCCTGCATGTCAGGATGGACCTGCCTGCTCGGCTTGCCGCCCTGGGCGAAGGCGACAGCGGCGAATAGCCAACTCTCAATTTCAAAACGCACGGTAGAGGGCACAGAAGGCGGACATCGCCGCCCGAGCCTTCTCAGAGACCAAGGGGGCCCGCCGCACGCGGGCCTCTCATCCAGCACCAACCTTTCCCGTGCATCTGCGCGGGGCACCAAAGGCTCCATCCCCAGTAAGGCCTCGGTTAACTAAGAGCATGTCTGCAAGGCTGGCGGGGTGAGCATCAGCGGGACAATTCGGCTCCTTGTGTCAAAGTACCATCCCCCGCTTGCCAGTCCCTTCCTTGGCCCAAAGCCCGTCTTCGAGATCAAGCCACAAGGGCTCGGACTACGGGGCGAGCCCGTGCCGCCGGCCGGATTCGGGGCAAGCCCGAACGCACCCGGTGATGTCAGACCGTCCTTGGGCCTGCGGGTTCCTGTCAGCGCGGGGGATGGTCCCTCGCCTCCCAGCAGGAGCCAAAACAGATGTCCCGCAAAGATGCACACGCCTTCGCCGCCTCTCTCGCCGCCACGCTCATGGTTTCGATCGTGGTCTTTCAGGCAGGGGATGGAACCTTTGGTGCCGTCCCCGCCGATGAAATCGACGGCGATGAGGTTCAGGTGCTGGCTGAGATCGACCCGTGGGCGTAATGCCCACGCTCGTTAAGAAGGCCCGGGCTCGGCGCTATCGCGCCTCCGGGCCTTTCGCCTGTCTGCCCTCAAGAGCCTGACAGGCCCACTGCGCCGACGTCTTGTCGGCATTCCGAAATCCAAGGAAGGCGGTGGCAAGAAACTGAACAGGGATCCGCCGTGCTGGTTGTCGGAAAAGGAGCCGCTAGTGGGAAAGAGGAGGGTAAATTTTCAGCGTTGCTGGCTCCCCGTCAGCCGGATTGGGTTGCATCGCAGGGGTGTCGAAAGAGTCAACTGCGGTCCAAAGCTGTTGGACTTGGGTGAAAAGGGCGTTTATTCTTCCTATACGTTGTCGGCAGCGGGCCAAAAAGGAATACGTCCATGCCCATCGAGGTGAAACCGGCTGTGAGCGCGGGTTCAAGCATATAGCCCGACAGGCGCGTATCCTTGCCGATCACGACACGATGGCGGTGGTCACCGCGACGAAAGACACGGCCAGCCGCCATGCCGACGCGCAAGGCGGTTTCCGCCGTCATCGCGCCTTCGTTGGCTTTGCCACGAATACCGTCTGTGCCGAAATATTTGCGCACCATAAGGTCGATTATCCTGTCGTCGGGTCGCCCTCAAAGGGGACATGCCTGCTGAACCGCGAATATAGAGAAATATCCCGAATGTGCAGTTAACGAATTCTTGCGGTTTCTTTCAGCGCCGCCAATACCGCCAGCCCGTCGCGCAAGGGGCGCGGCTCGTGTGTGCGGATGAAGTCAGCTCCACCTGCGGCGGCGGCAAGCTCTGCAGCGAGTGTCGCGGCCCCGACATCCCCCGGACCACGGCCTGTGAGCGCGCGCAGAAAGGATTTGCGCGAAACAGACAGAAGCACCGGCAAATCGAAGCGCAGCCGCAATTCATCGAACCGCGCCAGCACCGAGAGCGAGGTTTCGGGAGCAGCCCCCAGAAAAAACCCCATGCCGGGATCAAGGACAAGGCGGTTGCGTTTGATACCGGCACCCGTCAGCGCCGCGATGCGCGCGTCAAAGAACGCCGCAATGTGATCCATGATGTCGCCAGCGGGTGCCTCGCGCCGATCTGCCTGCCCGTCTTGCACCGAATGCATAACGACGAGTTTGGCAGATGATTTCGCCAATTGCGGATAGAACGCAGCGTCTGGAAAACCGCGAATATCATTGAGATAGGCCACACCACGCGACAAGGCATAGGCTTGCGTCGCGGGTTGATAACTGTCGAGCGAGACGGGAATGCCATCTGCCTTGAGCGCGTCCAGCACCGGCGCGATACGCGCGATTTCTGTGTCGGACGAAACAGGCGCGGCGTCGGGATTGCTGGATGCCGGACCGAGGTCGATCACATCTGCCCCCTCGGCCATCAGCTTACGCGCCTGCGCAATGGCTGCGTCTGGCGCCAGATACCGGCCTCCATCGGAGAAACTGTCCGAGGTTATGTTGACGATGCCGAAAATGATGAGCGATTTATTCATGGGGGCTTCTACCTGCATTCCCCAAGTGGCGTGTCGTTTGAGGTGAAGATCGCCTGTATCCGAGCGCTAGACAAGGATTTTCTGCCGCAAGCGGCACCTGCGGTCGCGCAGACTGCTGGATCTGGACGGATCAGACCGCGAAGCCGCTGTTTCCTTGCCCAGGGGCGGCGTTTTTCAGCGCAGCGGACAGATCTGTCCAGCCGCTTTCGTTCAGTTTGAGCGTGGATCGCGATCATGCGCATAGCGGTGGCGCTCGCAATCGGCGGATAGCGGCGAGGATGGCGCGTACCATCGTGCCGGTGACAGCGACCTCGGCCAGCTGGAAGGTGATGGTGCGGGCGTGACGGACCACACGTGCCCCGATCTTGATCAGCTTCAGTTGCAGGCTGGTCAACGACCAGTCGGCCATGGCCTCGGGCAGCTCGATGCAGTGCAAGAAGGTGGCCAGGTTGTACGCCAGGGCGTGCAGTTGCAGCCGCACCTCATTGTCGCGGAACTTCCGGCACGACAGCCGCGTCCAGCGAAAGGCGTATTTGCCCTCTTTGATGTGCTGCTCGGCGGTGCCGCGCTGGTTGTAGAACCGCACCACCCAGTCCGGCTCCATCGGCAGGTTGGTGACGATGAAGCCGACACGCGGGAACAGTTCGCCCGGATGCCATTCGATCTTGGCGATCACCCGGCGTTCCTTGTCCCAGGACGCCGCCTGATACTCGAATTCCTCGAAGAACCGCTTGACCTTGGTCAGTGACGGCCGCCCGACAGGGCGCGTTAGCCGATGCGCGATCTTGTCCTTGAGGACCGCGTTTGCGGGCAGCCGGATGGCGTAGAAGAACCGCGCTTCTTCCAATCGCTCATAGATCGCCGGGATCGCGTAGGCAGCATCGGCCCGGAAGAACCTGCCACCAAGGTCGCGCTCCGCGTAGCGCGCAATGACGGGGTCGAGAACATCACGCCAGCCATCGGCGCTGTGGACGTTGCCATGGCGCAGGGCGCAGCGTTCCAGCATCCCGAACTGGTTGAACAGAAAGTTGGGGTGATAGCAGCTACAGTCGAAATGGCCATTCCAGGCGGACCCTTCCTGGTCGCCATGGGTCGGGCTGACCGAGCTGTCCATGTCCAGAACGATGTACTTCAGCCCGTTACGGTCATGGAACCGGTCGATCCATTGCCCGTTCAGGTCGGCCAGCGCGGCACGGTTCCCGGCCAGAGCCAGCGTCTCGGTCTCGAACCGTCCCATCTGCGATGCCGAGGCCGCTTGTGCATCGACCGCTCTGCCGCCGACAACTTGGCGCATGACCGGATCGCAGGCGAGACGGTTGGCGTCGTTGACATCCTCGTATCCGGCCAGCCGCCCAAAGACTGATTGCCGGAACAGGCCGTCGAGCCGATGGACCGTGTTCTTGCCAGAGCGAGTATCGCGCAGCGCCGCTGACGCCAAATCGGACAACCCGAGCGCGTCATCAAGCTCGCGCATCACCAGAAGGCCGCCGTCGGAACTGAGCTGCGTGCCGCGAAATTCCAGCCGCACGCGAGGGTCGAAATCCACCCGATCTGCCCGTTGCAAGCCCGCACCCTCTGGGTGATCCATGAAACGCGCCCCTCGCAGCCTTCAACACCATGTTTTATATAGGAAATATAATGGTCAGGACAGCGAAATCAGCGCCTTACTTGGGAAATGTGGGTTCTATAATAATAATAATCGAGCATGAGTCTCATCCTGCATTCCCCAAGTGGCGTGTCGTTTGAGGTGAAGATCGCCTGTATCCGAGCGCTAGACCTTGGCTTCATCGCCGAAGGATCGACCCATGACGCGCCGCCGCACCCTCGCGGTGACGGCGCTCGCCGTCATCGGCATCGCCGCCACCAGCGCCTCCCATTGGCCCGCAAAACTCATCTGGAACGCCACGGCAAGCGCGCCGGTCGGCTTCTACACGGTAGAGCCGGCCGACGCGCTCGACGTGCCCGAGCTGGTCGCCATCATGCCGCCCGAACCGCTGGCCGCCTTCATGGTCGAGCGCGGCTATATCGCGCGCGGCGTCCCGCTGTTGAAGCGCGTCTTGGGCCTGCCTGGACAGCGGGTTTGCCGCACCGGCCGCACGATCACGGTGAACGGGATCGACATGGGCGAGGCGCTGGAGCGTGACAGCCTCGGCCGCGATCTGCCCGTCTGGCAGGGCTGCCGCGTCATCGGCGACGACCAGCTTTTCCTCATGAATTGGGAAGTCCGCGACAGCCTCGACGGCCGGTATTTCGGACCCATCCCCGCAGTTTCCGTCATCGGCCGAGCGGTCCCGCTCTGGACCGATGAGGAAGGCGTCGGCCGCTACGAGTGGCGCGCGCCGACGCACTGAAATTCCCCCGAGAACCAACCGCAGGAGATTTCCATGGCAGAAATAGGCACCTTCACCCGCACCGAAACCGGCTATGCGGGAGTGCTTCATTCGTTCGGCCTCCACGAAAAGCTGTTCATCGTCCCGGCCAAACCGAGCGACGTGAAAAACGCCCCCGACTATCGCGTGCGCCTCGATAGCGGGGACGGCCCGGACGCCGGACCCGCATGGAAAGACTCCAGCGAGAACGCTGGCGAGTTCGTTTCGATGCGATTGGAGGGACCAATCTTCCCGTTCCCGATCCGCGCCAAACTGTTCCAGTCCAACGACGATCCTTCGGTCTGGACCCTGCGTTGGAAGCACGCCCGGAAGATCGAGGATGACGAATGACGGCCGCGCGCGTCCGGCCCGCCATCCGGTCCAAGATCGTCATCCCTTTGTTCGCGGAAAAGCCGTCTCATCCCTTCGTTCCGCTCGGCCACCGGACGGCCGGCGCGCACAGCGAAGGTCAGGGGCGGCCATCGGCCGGCGCTTGCGCCTTGCCCTTGACCGCAGCGAGCACGCTGGCAGGCTGGTGTCGAAGCGGAGACAGGACTGCATGGCATTATGCCGTCCTGATACTGGCCGGCGCGCTTTTCGCCTGCGCGGGATCGGGCGTCGCTGTCGCGCAATCCGCGTCGGTTGAGCGCCCGGCTGCCGCCCAGCCCTATGCGGCGCACATCGCCGAGGCGTCGCAGCGTTTCGGCATCCCAGAGCACTGGATTCGCGCCGTGCTGCACGCCGAGAGCGCGGGCGATGTGCGCGCGATTTCGTCGGCCGGGGCGATGGGATTGATGCAGGTGATGCCCGACACATGGGCGGGCCTGCGCGTCCGCCATGGCCTCGGCCGTGATCCCTATGACCCGCGCGACAACATCCTCGCAGGCACGGCCTACCTGCGCGAAATGTTCGACCGCTACGGCAATGTCGCGGCGATGCTGGCGGCCTACAATGCCGGTCCCGGCCGCTATGACCACTACCTTGCGACCGGCCGCACTCTGCCGGCCGAGACGCGGGCCTATGTCGCCGCGCTGGTGCCCGTTCTCGGCGGCGCAGCTGCGACCCAACCGCCGTCATCGGCACCGCCACCACCGCCCGATTGGCGCGAGGCAGCGTTGTTCGTCATGCGCTCCGGCGACGCCCGCACGACCGTTTCGATGCGCGATTCTGTCGATGCAGAGCAGCAGGACGGCAGCATTTTCGTGGTCCGCGCAAGCGACGGAGGAACGCCATGAGGGCGGTGTTTCCGCGCTCGGCGGTGCTCATTCCGGTGTCCAGTCAGGCGGGTTTGCGCCCGACTGGATTCCCGGCAGGAAAGGCAGAGAAGGAAGAAAGGGCGGAGGGCAAGATTAAAGAAGACGGCACCATGTCGGGCCGCTTCTGGAAATTGTTGTTGTCTGCACACTGGTTAGGTGGCCGGTTCCGGCACCATGGTTTTGAGGGGCCGCGTGCCGCGATTTTGCGCAAAGCCTTGGCTTTGCAGGGTTTCAAGCGGCACCATAGGCGCAGATCGGCGGTTTTCCGGCGGTTTGGGCTGGAGTCGCGCCCTTGAGCGCCGACGACGAAAACCGCTTCCGACCGAAGCCCGGCCGCATCCGATCCGACACGCCGAAGGCCGGCAAGACCAAGAGCTTTTTCACGCAGGTCAAGAAGATCACCCGGCAGCATCAGGCGGCAGCCTCCCGCGACCCTTCCATGCCGTCATCCGCCCGCCCGTCATCGTCGGGCCGGTCCCGTGCCGTGGTCGCCAGCGGCAAGGGCGTGAAGCGCGGCCGGGGCGCGAGCTTCGTGCGTGCCCGCAATATCTCGGGCAACTGGCATCATCGCCAGCCGGGCAGCCGCCGCGTCATCGTCAAGCAGCGCAGCGTCAGGGCCGCATTGAAGGGCGGCCGTGCCCGTGCACATCTGCGCTATGTCCAGCGTGACGGAACCTCACGCGACGGCGAGCGGGGCCGGCTCTATTCGGCGACCGAGCACCGCGCCGATGGCGACGCCTTCCTTGATCGCGGCAAGGACGACCGCCACCAGTTCAGATTCATCGTCTCGCCCGAGGACAGCGCAGAGCTGTCGGACCTCACGGCTTACACCCGCGATTTCATGAAGCAGGTGGAAGCCGACCTCGGCACGAAACTCGATTGGGTCGCCGTCAATCACTACAACACCGGCCATCCCCATGTGCATATCATCGTCAATGGGCGCGACGATATGGGCGGGGATCTAGTCATCAACGGCGACTATCTTTCCGCCGGCCTGCGCGAACGGGCCAGCGAGCTTGCCAGTCTTGAACTCGGCCCCGTTACCGAGATCGAGCAGACCCGCAAGCGGTCCGCCGAAATCGACCAAGACCGCTTGACCCGGATCGACCGCGCCATGGCCGAAGAAGCCGATGCCCGCTTCCTCGACCTGCGCCATGAGCCGGCTGCACCACGCCGCCAGTTCGAGCGGACGTTACGCCTGCGCAGGCTCGCCAAGCTGGAGAAGATGGGGCTGGCGACCGAGCACGCGCCCGCCGTTTGGGAATTGAGCAAGAACATGGAGCCAGCCCTGCGCGAGCTAGGCGAGCGTGGCGACATTATCCGCACCATGCAGAAGGCGCTCGGTGCGGAAGGTGGCGAGCGCGATCCCATGAGTTTTCAAATCCATGACGGAGCGCCCGAGACGCCCATCGTCGGTCGCGTCGTTGACAAGCACCTGTCCGACGAGTTGGGGGAGAACCTAACAGTCATGGTGGACGGGATCGACGGCAGGACGCACCACATCGCCGGCCTCGCGCCCGAGCGGCTGGAGGACGCCCGCATCGGCAGCGTCGTCCAGATCGGCCCGGCCGAGGTGACGGCCCGGCCGTCCGACCGCACCATCACCGCCATCGCCGAGGACGGCATCTATCGGCCGAGCCGCCATCTGGAGCAGGCGAAGTTCGAGGGCCGCGTTCCCGGCGGTGACTACGAGGGCTATGTCGATGCCCATGTGCGCCGGCTGGAGGCATTGCGTCGCGCCGGGATCGTCGAGCGGATCGATGCGGATCAATGGCGTATCCCTGACGATCTGGCTAGCCGTGCCGCTGCCCATGACGCCGGCCGCGACCGGCAGGCCAGTGTTCGCGTCCTTTCTCCCGTCAATCTGGACAGGCAGATCGGATCGGACGGCGCGACCTGGCTGGACCGGAGGCTGATCCATGGCGAGACGGCCGACCTTGCCCCGACCGGCTTCGGCCAGCAGGTGCGCGAGGCTATGGACCAGCGCCGCGAGCATCATATCGAGCAGCGTGACGCCACGCGCAGCCGGGACGGCCGAATCTTCTACCGGCGCAATCTTCTCGCCACCCTGCGCGAGCGGGAAGTTGCGCGCGCCGGTGCGGAGATGGCCGAGGGCAAGGCGCTGCCGTTCCGCGCCGCCAAGGATGGTGAGAGTGTCAGCGGCAAGTTCACCGGGACTGTCCAGCTAACGAGCGGCAAGTTCGCCATCGTGGAAAAGAGCCACGAGTTCACCCTTGTCCCGTGGCGGCCGATCATCGACCGCCAGCTCGGCCGCGAGGTCGCGGGTATCATGCAGGGCGGTTCGGTGTCGTGGCAGTTAGGGCGGCAGCGGGGGTTGGGGCTATAGGAGCCAACGATACCGCATTGCAACGCAACAACTAATTCGATAAGAGCTGCTATTCAATTTCGTAATCGTGGAGCCATCAGCATGGGAAATTCCAAGTCAGCAGACAAGTAAGCCGCAACATCAGAATTGTTGTTGCGGCGCTCTGTAAGACCAATCCCATCTGATTGCTGACGAGCAGACGCTGCCCGGTATCCTTAATCGAGCGGTTGATTCGTCATGACCACCACACGCCCCGCGTGGGCCTATACGCTGCCGGCAGCCTTGCTGCTTATGGCTCCCTTCGACATCCTCGCCTCGCTGGCGATGGATATTTATCTTCCAGTCGTTCCGGCGATGCCGGGCGTCCTGAACACGACTCCATCCATAATCCAACTCACGTTGAGCCTCTACATGGTGATGCTCGGTGTGGGCCAAGTGATCTTTGGGCCACTCTCCGATCGCGTCGGGCGACGGCCGATCCTGCTTGTAGGCGCAACGGCTTTCGTTGCTGCGTCTCTGGGAGCGGCTTGTTCTTCAACTGCATTAGCCTTTGTTGCGTTTCGTCTGGTTCAGGCTGTTGGAGCATCGGCCATGCTGGTGGCCACCTTCGCGACCGTGCGCGACGTATATGCCAATCGTCCCGAAGGTGCCGTCATCTACGGCCTTTTCAGTTCGATGCTGGCGTTCGTGCCTGCGCTCGGCCCTATAGCCGGTGCGCTGATCGGCGAGTTTTGGGGATGGCAGGCGATCTTCATCACACTGGCTGCACTGGCTTCGCTCGCACTCTTAAACGCCAGTTTCAGGTGGCATGAAACCCGACCGTTGGATCAGGCCAGAACGCAACGATCTGTTTTGCCGATCTTCGCGAGTCCGGCCTTTTGGGTTTACACGGTCGGATTTAGTGCCGGCATGGGCACATTCTTCGTTTTCTTCTCGACAGCCCCCCGTGTTCTCATAGGCCAAGCCGGCTATTCCGAGATCGGATTTAGCTTGGCCTTCGCGACTGTCGCGCTGGTCATGGTCACGACAACCCGCTTCGCAAAGTCCTTCGTTGCCAAATGGGGTATCGCGGGATGCGTAGCGCGCGGGATGGCGTTGCTCGTTTCCGGCGCGATCCTGTTGGGGATCGGCCAACTTTTCGGATCGCCGTCATTTTTCAGCTTCATCCTGCCGATGTGGGTTGTCGCGGTCGGCATTGTCTTCACGGTGTCCGTTACCGCCAACGGCGCACTTGCGCAGTTCGACGACATCGCTGGATCAGCGGTTGCGTTCTACTTCTGCATCCAAAGCCTGATAGTCAGTATCGTCGGGACATTGGCGGTGACGCTGGTAAACGGCGATACAGCGTGGCCCGTGATTTGTTACGCCACGGCAATGGCAGTGCTGGTGTCGTTGGGGCTGGCGCTCCTTCGATCCCGTGATGCTGCCACCGAGAAGTCGCCAGTCGTCTAGCCGACGACTGGAAGCAAGCCCGCTCCGATGCGGCGCAATAATCTTCGAAACCTCGTGAATGGCGGTATCCTGTCTGGCAAGATACCGCTCATTTCCCTTGTCCCGTGGCGGCCGGTCATCGACCGCCAGCTCGGCCGTGAGGTCATGGGCATCGTGCAAAGCGGATCGGTGTCGTGGCAGTTGGGGCGGCAAAGGGGCATAAGCCTCTAATCTGTTGTAGATGAACGCAGCCGCTCGAAACCAGCGATGAGGCTGTCGAGTCCGAAGTTGAACGCAGCATCCATGCCGTCTGTTTCCAACTCGTGAAACAGATCGTGCAGGAAGGACGACGGTGCTTGCTCGGACACATCTGGCCTGTCCGGAACTCTCTCATCGGCATCAGATGCCTGCTGCTCGAGAACGGAACCGACCACATAGTGACTGACCGCCCGGAGCGCCCAAACGGCGCGCTTCGGACAAAAGCCCTCCGCGCAGAGAAAGCGTATTTGCGTCTCGGCGGTGCCAAAATTCGGTTCTGTCGGTCGAGTGCCGGCATGGATACGCGCGCCGTCGCGATAAGAGAGCAACGCCGTTCTGAAGCTCAGGGCATTCTCTTTCAGGAACACCCGCCAGTCCTCATTCTCTTCGGGTAGCGAGCGGGTATGGCGTTCCGCCAGCATCGCCTCGGCGAGCGCATCAAGCAGCGCTCGCTTGTTCTGGAAATGCCAGTAAAGCGCAGGCTGCTGAACCTTGAGGCGTTCAGCGAGCTTCCGCGTCGTCAGGCTGTCCATGCCAACCTCGTTCAACAGCTCTAGCGCCGCCGCGATCACGGTGCCCTTGTCCAGTTTGGTCATTCACGTTCCTTCGCCAGTGCTTGACAATTTATCACCGATAAGTTCTATGTCCATCTCCTTATCGTTGATAAAGTCGCTCCATTGAGCGGCGCTGGAGTTTCAGGTGCGCAGCTCTGCCATCATTGCCCTGCTGATCGTGGGTCTTGACGCCATGGGTCTCGGCCTCATCATGCCCGTCCTTCCGACGCTTCTGCGTGAGCTTGTGCCAGCAGAGCAGGTCGCTGGACACTATGGTGCCTTGCTGTCGCTCTATGCATTGATGCAGGTCGTCTTCGCGCCCATGCTTGGACAGCTTTCGGATTCTTACGGTCGGCGTCCGGTACTTCTGGCTTCTCTTGCAGGAGCCGCAGTCGATTACACGATTATGGCATCAGCGCCGGTCTTATGGGTGCTCTATATCGGCCGACTCGTGTCCGGCGTCACGGGCGCAACCGGAGCTGTAGCAGCCTCAACCATTGCCGATTCGACGGGGGAAGGTTCTCGCGCACGCTGGTTCGGCTACATGGGGGCCTGTTATGGGGCGGGCATGATTGCCGGGCCAGCACTTGGTGGCATGCTCGGTGGTATCTCTGCTCATGCCCCGTTTATCGCCGCCGCCCTTCTCAACGGGTTCGCGTTCCTGCTTGCCTGCATTTTCCTCAAGGAGACTCATCACAGCCATGGCGGGACCGGAAAGCCGGTTCGCATCAAACCATTCGTTCTGTTACGGCTGGATGATGCATTGCGCGGGCTAGGTGCGCTTTTCGCAGTTTTCTTCATTATTCAACTGATCGGCCAAGTGCCTGCAGCCCTATGGGTCATATATGGCGAGGACCGTTTTCAGTGGAACACCGCGACCGTTGGTTTGTCGCTCGCGGCGTTTGGGGCAACACATGCGATCTTCCAAGCGTTTGTTACCGGCCCGCTTTCAAGCCGGCTTGGAGAGCGGCGCACGCTGCTGTTTGGCATGGCTGCGGATGCGACTGGCTTCGTTCTTCTGGCTTTTGCCACGCAGGGATGGATGGTGTTCCCGATTCTGTTGCTGCTTGCCGCCGGGGGTGTTGGCATGCCGGCCTTGCAGGCAATGCTCTCAAACAATGTCAGCAGTAACAAGCAAGGGGCTTTGCAAGGAACGCTAACGAGCCTCACCAATCTAAGCTCTATCGCAGGACCGCTTGGCTTCACAGCACTCTATTCTGCCACCGCCGGGGCATGGAACGGTTGGGTTTGGATTGTCGGCGCGATCCTCTATTTAATATGTCTGCCAATACTACGCAGACCATTCGCAACTTCATTGTGATTTAGTCATGGCGATTTGGCATGCGTAGACTTAGGAGAAATGACGGATTAAATCTGTTGAGCAATCATCTCCTTTCGGGGCGAGTGCCAATGATGACCTTAGTTCACACTCTCGCTGTCGCCGAATATCTCAACTTCCGTCACGCCGCCAACGCGCTCGGCGTTGCACAGTCCAGCGTCAGCGCCCGCGTGAAGGCACTGGAAGAAGACCTCGGCATCCTCTTGTTCGAGCGTCATGCGCGCGGCGTTCGGCTGACCGAGGCCGGACGCCATTTCGTCGAGCGGATAGCCGTAGGTATTGACCAACTCGACCATGCGGTGAAAACCGCCGGCATGGCGGCAGCCGGAGAAAGCGGCCGGCTTCGTATCGGTATCCATGCCCTGATTCCGCATAGCTTCCTCGCAAAGCTGATCGGCCAATACCGCAAGGATTACCCCGATGTTGAAGTCGAGATCGCCGAAGGCCCGGCCCGTGAAGCGGTGGTGCAGCTTCGCGCCGGTAGGTTGGACGTGGCGTTCGTCGCGGGCACGCCCCAACCACCCGACTGCCATTCCCGTCGCACATGGACCGAACCGCTCTTGGCGGTGCTACCGGAACGGCATCCGCTCGCCAAGCGGTCAGCCGTCACATGGCCCGATTTGGCAGGCGAGACGTTCCTTGTCCGGCATGGCGGCACTGGACCGCAGGTTCATAGCCATATCGTGCTACGCCATGCCGAGCGCTGGCCTGCGCCGTCGATCCTGCGCTTCGACGTGGGGCGTGGCACCCTTTTGTCTTTGGTCGGACAGGGCTTTGGCATCACCATCGTCGGCGCGGCCACGGCGCTGTTGCCGACAAACGGCATTGTCTTTTTGCCCTTCACCGACGAGCCGGAGCCGGTCGCCTTCTCGGCTGTCTGGTCGCCGTCCAATCGCAGCGCGGCGCTTCGCAACCTGCTCAGCCTCGCCAACGACATGGGCCGGAAGGTCTGCACGGACTACCGTTCGATACTACCACGGATAGCGAAGGCGTGAGCGACAAGTCCACCGGCACCGTACAATTATCCAGCAGCCAGTTCGCTGTGGTTGAAAAGAGCCATAAATGCACCCTTGTCCCGTGGCGGCCGGTCATCAACCGCCAGCTCAGCAGCGAGGTCTGCGCGGGCAGATAGGACCGGCGCTATAGGATCAATGCTCTATTCGACCTTCCTCTCAAAAGCGTTATCTGACCATCGTTGCGTAGCGAACCGAAGTGTTTGCGGAAGCACAGTCCGGGACTGTTACTGCCATCGCCGGAAAGCGACACTTGCATTAACACCGCCAAAGCCGAATCCGTTGGAACGCCTATCAACCGGCCTTCACAGAATGAACGCAAATCCTGGACTCGAGCACTGTTGCTAACTGACACCCACAGTTATGAAGCTACAAAGTGAGAGGAGAGCATGTTGTCGATCTAGGAGACCCCTGAAATGGCATCTAGAAGCTCTCTAAGGCCCCTCACAGTCCCGACTCCGAGTCTAAGGTGTCACACTTACATGCCCGTAAACCGCCTAGCCTCTGAGGGCTTAAATAGAACGTATCCTACAAAATAGACACAGTGCCATATTTATTTCACATCTACCTCTTGACGAGCTACAACACGACACCCACATTACTCCTGCATTCCCCAAGTGGCGTGTCGTTTGAGGTGAAGATCGCCTGTATCCGAGCGCTAGACAAGGATTTTCTGCCGCAAGCGGCACCTGCGGTCGCGCAGACTGCTGGATCTGGACGGATCAGACCGCGAAGCCGCTGTTTCCTTGCCCAGGGGCGGCGTTTTTCAGCGCAGCGGACAGATCTGTCCAGCCGCTTTCGTTCAGTTTGAGCGTGGATCGCGATCATGCGCATAGCGGTGGCGCTCGCAATCGGCGGATAGCGGCGAGGATGGCGCGTACCATCGTGCCGGTGACAGCGACCTCGGCCAGCTGGAAGGTGATGGTGCGGGCGTGACGGACCACACGTGCCCCGATCTTGATCAGCTTCAGTTGCAGGCTGGTCAACGACCAGTCGGCCATGGCCTCGGGCAGCTCGATGCAGTGCAAGAAGGTGGCCAGGTTGTACGCCAGGGCGTGCAGTTGCAGCCGCACCTCATTGTCGCGGAACTTCCGGCACGACAGCCGCGTCCAGCGAAAGGCGTATTTGCCCTCTTTGATGTGCTGCTCGGCGGTGCCGCGCTGGTTGTAGAACCGCACCACCCAGTCCGGCTCCATCGGCAGGTTGGTGACGATGAAGCCGACACGCGGGAACAGTTCGCCCGGATGCCATTCGATCTTGGCGATCACCCGGCGTTCCTTGTCCCAGGACGCCGCCTGATACTCGAATTCCTCGAAGAACCGCTTGACCTTGGTCAGTGACGGCCGCCCGACAGGGCGCGTTAGCCGATGCGCGATCTTGTCCTTGAGGACCGCGTTTGCGGGCAGCCGGATGGCGTAGAAGAACCGCGCTTCTTCCAATCGCTCATAGATCGCCGGGATCGCGTAGGCAGCATCGGCCCGGAAGAACCTGCCACCAAGGTCGCGCTCCGCGTAGCGCGCAATGACGGGGTCGAGAACATCACGCCAGCCATCGGCGCTGTGGACGTTGCCATGGCGCAGGGCGCAGCGTTCCAGCATCCCGAACTGGTTGAACAGAAAGTTGGGGTGATAGCAGCTACAGTCGAAATGGCCATTCCAGGCGGACCCTTCCTGGTCGCCATGGGTCGGGCTGACCGAGCTGTCCATGTCCAGAACGATGTACTTCAGCCCGTTACGGTCATGGAACCGGTCGATCCATTGCCCGTTCAGGTCGGCCAGCGCGGCACGGTTCCCGGCCAGAGCCAGCGTCTCGGTCTCGAACCGTCCCATCTGCGATGCCGAGGCCGCTTGTGCATCGACCGCTCTGCCGCCGACAACTTGGCGCATGACCGGATCGCAGGCGAGACGGTTGGCGTCGTTGACATCCTCGTATCCGGCCAGCCGCCCAAAGACTGATTGCCGGAACAGGCCGTCGAGCCGATGGACCGTGTTCTTGCCAGAGCGAGTATCGCGCAGCGCCGCTGACGCCAAATCGGACAACCCGAGCGCGTCATCAAGCTCGCGCATCACCAGAAGGCCGCCGTCGGAACTGAGCTGCGTGCCGCGAAATTCCAGCCGCACGCGAGGGTCGAAATCCACCCGATCTGCCCGTTGCAAGCCCGCACCCTCTGGGTGATCCATGAAACGCGCCCCTCGCAGCCTTCAACACCATGTTTTATATAGGAAATATAATGGTCAGGACAGCGAAATCAGCGCCTTACTTGGGAAATGTGGGCTGAAGCAGATAGGGCAGGGGACTTTCTCATGTTGGGAGAACTGCGCTCTGTAAACATGACCGAGGCGACATGTTCACAAATGTGGATTTCTATAACACGAACGCCCCACTGCTGGGTCACGCATAGGCGGTCAGTTGACTGCCATGTCCTCGGGCGATTTGCCTGCTTCTAGGGCCGCGACAAACCACAGCGGCTTGCGCCCCCGGCCTGACCAGGTGAGGGCCGCGTTTTCTGGATGGCGGTATTTCGCGGCGGCGGGCGCACGGGTGGGTTTCACCTCGGTGCCAATCAGGTCGGCCAGGGAATAGCCCATCTCTTTGGCAATGATCTCGAGCTTGCTGCGGGCATCGCTTTTCTGCCTGTCCTCAAATGTGGAAATGGCCTTGGCCAGATCCTTCTGCAGGCTCTTGAGCTCTTTGAGCGACAGTGTCTCAACGTCGAATTCAGCCATGGGTGCCTCGTGTCCAAAATGATGCCCTTGGGATAGCCGTCACGGCGCGGGCTCGCAACTCCGATCGGGCTTAGGCGCGAATGGCAAGAAAGGGGCTCTGAGGTGATCCGCCGCTATGGGGATAAGGACTTCGGGCTTACCGTCTTATCAGGGCGAGGAAAGACATGTTCTGCAAGTGCCTCCGATCACTCCTGTCCCCGGTGCCATCCCTTCGACTGACAATCCCCTAAGCCTGTTCGGCCTCATGCGCGCAACCCCGCGTCAGTCTGGGCCGTGTTGGCTAGCGTTTCTTTGGAAACGCGGCACCTGCCCGCTCCACCCCGGACCTTTGGGGGTTTCCGTCTGGTCTGCTGGCCCAGCCGTGCACGCCTCACCCGACAGGCTTCTTTCGGGTCTTGTCGAAGGGACGGTCCCGGGGACAGGAAACACAGGAGCTTAACATGCAGAACATCGTCATCCTCGCCGGCAACATCGGTCAGAAGCCCGAAGTCCGCGCCACCCAGAGCGGCACCAAGATCACCAACTTCACCCTCGCCACCTCGCGCCCCCGCCTTTCGGAAGGTCGCGCGATCCGCGACGAAAACGGCTACCGGGTCATGGACACCGAATGGCACCGCATCACCTGCTTCAACGGTCTCGGCAAGACTGTCGCAGAGCACTGCGAAAAGGGCATGAAGGTCATGGTCCACGGCCGCATCCACTACACAAAGTGGACCGACGCAACCGGCGTTGACCGCTACGGCTGCGAGATCATCGCGGAGAAGGTCGACTTCCTCAGCCGCCCGAAAGCGACCGAGAATGAAAACCCCGAGCTGGTCGACCGCGACGACGAGATCCCGTTCTGAAAAGAACGGGGTCTCCCTAAGGCCCGGCGGGGCAACCCGCCGGGTTTCAGGCCCCGTTAGTACGCGGGTTGCCGGGGCAAAGGACAAGATCGACAGTTTCGGCCCAGAGCTGCCGTTCGACTTCATTGCAACGAAGGTCCACTTGGAGCCGAAAGCAGACGCCTTGACCGTTGTCATGCTGCACAGCAGTCCGCTGGTGGACAGAAACCATATCACCCTTGCGAAAATATACAAACATGATAGTATAGTTCGATACTAAGCAAGGTGCATTGAAAATGACTGTATCCCCCCGCAACCGTTGGGCGGTTCTGGTGACCGTGGCGGCTGGTCTGCTGTTGATCACGCTGGACAACTCCATCCTCTATACCGCCCTGCCGACTCTGACACGTGAGCTGGGCGCGACACAGACCCAAGGGTTGTGGATCATCAACGCCTATCCGCTGGTCATGGCGGGGTTGCTGCTGGGGGCCGGCACGCTCGGTGATCGCCTCGGGCATCGGCTGATGTTTCTGATCGGGCTGGTCCTGTTCGGCATCGCCTCGCTGGTCGCGGCCTTCGCGCCAACGGCCAATGTCCTGATCGCGGCCCGGGCCTTCCTTGCGGTCGGTGCCGCCGCAATGATGCCCGCCACACTTGCCCTGCTGCGGGTCAGCTTCACCGATGAGAAAGAGCGCAATTTCGCCATCGCTATCTGGGGCTCGATCTCGGTGATCGGCGTCGCACTCGGGCCGATCATCTCGGGCTTCCTGCTGTCCCACTTCTGGTGGGGATCGGTGTTCCTGGTGAACGTGCCGGTAGTTGTCCTGGCGTTCATCTCGACGCTGATCGTTGCTCCGAGGGTTGCTCCCGACAGGTCGCGGCACTGGGATTTCGTCTCATCCGTGCTGGCGCTGTTGGCCCTGGCGGCGCTGGTGATCGCCATCAAGGAAACCGCCCATGCCGGGCAATCCTGGGCAGTCCCCGCTGCCACCGCAACCATCGGCCTGATCGCAACCGTCCTGTTCACCCGTCGGCAATCCCGGCTGGCGGACCCTCTCTTGAACTTCGCCCTGTTCCGAAATCCCGCCTTCCTTGCGGGCACCCTGGCTGCGGCCTTTGCCATGTTCGCCTTCGCCGGGCTGCAACTGGCAACCACGCAGCGCTTCCAGCTGGTCGCGGGCTTCACGCCCATGCAGGCGGGCATCCTTGTGTCGTTGGCAGCCATCGGGTCGCTGCCGACCGCAATGCTTGGTGGTGCCTTCCTGCACCGGATTGGGCTGCGCATCCTGATCGCGGGCGGGCTGGCGGTAGCGACGGTCGGTGTCCTGATCGCAACCCTGGGGATCAGCCACGGCATCGGTTGGCTGATTGCCGGATCGGTGCTGGCCGGTGCCGGGGTCGGTGCGGCCATGTCGGTGGCCTCTACCGCCATCGTCGGCAATGCGCCGGTGCAGAATGCCGGGATGGCCGCCTCGGTCGAGGAAGTGTCGTTCGAGTTCGGCAGCCTGATCGCCGTTGCCCTTCTAGGCAGCCTGATGGCGGCGGTTTATTCTCTTGGCGTCATCTTGCCTGAGGGCGTCCCCGGCGCGGCGCGCGACAGCCTGCCCGAGGCCCTCTCAATTGCCGCGGAGATGGGCGCCGATGGAACGTCGCTGATCGGTGCCGCTTCGACTGCGTTTGACCGCGCGTTCCTGATGGTGATGTATGTCCTCGCGGGCGTCATCGCACTGGGCGCGCTGTTCACCGGGGTGCTGCTGCGGTCCTATGGGCCGGGTTCGCAATCCTCGCACTATCCGCATTGAGGTTATCACGATGAGAGAGAGCAACCGTGACAAGATCCTTGATGGGGTGGTGCGGCTGATCGAGCGGGACGGCGTCACCGCCGTCACCTTCGACGCGGTCGCGGCGGAAACCGGCATCACGCGGGGCGGCATCATCTATCACTTCGCA
Source organism: Gemmobacter aquarius (assembly GCF_003060865.1). Taxonomy (NCBI): domain Bacteria; kingdom Pseudomonadati; phylum Pseudomonadota; class Alphaproteobacteria; order Rhodobacterales; family Paracoccaceae; genus Paragemmobacter; species Paragemmobacter aquarius. Next base: position 116,139 of record NZ_CP028920.1, on the reverse strand, counting down.
TCGCGCGATGAACTGCTTCTGGCAACCCACCAGCATCTGGCCCGGCACTGGGAGGAACAACTGCGTAGCCTTGCCCCGGACCCGGACCTGCCGACTGACCGTTATGCAGCCTATGTCCAAAGTTGCAGTCGGGATGCCACCCGGGCAGAACTGCTGATGATGCTGGAAAGCGCGGGGGACAAACGGTTGGTTCAGGTCTGGTCCGAGGTGATCGACCATTGGGCACCACCGGTCCCGCAAGCCGATGATCCCGTCGGCCTCGCCCATTTCCTGGCGCGGATTGCGGCTGACGGGCTTTGGGCGCACCGGGCCATGGCCGGACGACCGCTGCCGCCAGAGGTCAAGGCGATGGTGACCGGCTCGCTGCTGAAAATGATGGAATAGTAGTCGACGCCAACACGAGCACTCGCTTTCGCGGTTTTGTCGAAACCGCGAAAGCTCCGCCACCAACAGTCACTTCGCCACTAGGCGCCACGGCCCCAATGCACCGAAGGCAGCTCTTGCGCTGCAGGAGCGACCGTCCGCTCCGTCCCGCATTGCTGACCTCCATCCTTTGCGCAGCGACCGTCCGCTCTCCGCCCATCGCGACTCGTAGAGTGAGAGGAGTGCAGGTTTCCCGTTGACGGGTTGAGGGCTGGGAGAGTGGCTCCTGGCGCCCGTCGCAGGAGATAGCCGATGGGCGTTGTGGAAGTTCTGGATCCGGTCGCACCGGTACGGTCTGGTGGCTGGAAAGTGGATGTGAGCCGGGGGGAGCGGAACGGGCGGGTGTCGTCCGAATGGTTCAACCGCCCCGATGACGAGCGGTATCTTTCCCTCGATGATCTTTGGGCCAATGTGAAGGGTCGCTCCGAGCGCAGCCGCAGCCGCGTGGTGCAGACGGCGGACATTCGCGTCGAGGCGGCGCGCGACAGCGACGACCGGCTGCACCTCGTTCTGCCGAAAGCGCATGAACCGGTGGCGCCCACGCATTGGGCCTTTGGCCAGCTTGCCAGCATCGTCGGTGCCCCGGCGTCTTACTTGCGCCAGCTGCCCGCGCCGCTGGCGGGGATCAACCTGCAATACGGTCTGACCAACCACCGCGCCGAGCAGGTGAAGACTTTTGAGACCGAGGACGGCCGCACGGAGCTGCGCGCGGTCACCGGTCCGGATTATGGCCGCATCCATGACCATGAGCTGGTCGAGGCGGTGCAGCGCATCGCGGGCAATGGCACGGGCGACACGCGCTGGAAGGTGCCAGGCGTGCTGGACTGGTCGACCGGGGTCTACAACCCCGATGTCGAGATCAGCCGCGACACGACCACGCTCTATGCCTCTGACCGCGATGTCTTTCTGTTCCTGGTGGATGATCACAACCCGATCGAGGCGGGCCGCCTGCCGGACGGCTCCCCTGATCTCTATTTCCGGGGCTTTTATTGCTGGAACTCCGAGGTGGGGGCGAAAACCCTCGGCATGGCGAGCTTCTACCTGCGGGCGGTGTGCCAGAACCGCAACCTTTGGGGTGTCGAGGATTTCCAGGAGATCACAATCCGCCACTCGAAATACGCCGCCTCGCGCTTCGCCCATGAGGCAGCTCCGGCGCTTACGCGCTTCGCCAATTCCTCGCCGCAGGGCTTCGTGAACGGGATCAAGGCTGCGCGGCAGCAGATCGTCGCACGGACGGACGAGGACCGGGATGACTTTCTGCGCAAACGCGGCTTCTCCAAGGCTGAGTCTGGCAAGATCATTGAGAAGGTGCTGATGGAAGAGGGTCGTCCGCCCGAAAGCATCTTCGACTTCGTGCAGGGCATCACGCGGCTTGCGCGCGATAAGACCCAGCAAGATGCCCGCCTCGACATGGAGGGCCGCGCCAAGAAGCTTCTCGACCGGGTCGGCTGAGGCCGCGCGTCATCCGCTTGACCGCCCAAGCCCGTTGGGCGGTCAGCTTTTCATAATTGCGCCGACGGCTCGCCCTTCGACAGGGCAGTGGCGTCGGCGTTTTCATTTTTCGGAGACTCACCGTGACCCCGCAAGAAGAAACCGTCATCCTCGAGGCCCGCGAAATCCTCGGGCGCTATCTGAACCAGAACCCGGTCCTTGGCAGCTGGCAGGCTGTTCGCGACTATTGTGCGCTGACGGTACGCGGCGAGGTGGAGCGCTTCCACGTACTCTACCTCGACCGACGCAATCGCGTCATCTCGGACGAGCAGCTTGCGGTCGGAACTGTGGACCATGTCCCAGTCTATCCCCGCGAGATCATCAAGCGGGCGCTGATGTTGAACGCAAGCGCCCTGATCGTGGTCCACAACCACCCCTCCGGTGATCCGACGCCTTCCGAGGCGGATATCACCATGACGAAAGAAATCCAGAAGGGCTGCAAGTATCTCGGCCTGACTTTGCATGACCACATCATCGTGGGTGGGGGCCAGGAACTCTCTCTTCGGGGTTTGGGCAAGATGTGACCCGTCCTTCGGATCAACACCTTCCGTCGCCCCTTCGAGGAAGAGGGCGGCGGTTTGGTCTTTGACGCTTGAGGCGGGGAGAGAGGCTTCCCGCACCGTCGGAGATATTTCCCATGTTCGACCTTTCCTTTCCGGCCCTATCGACCCCGTTTCCGGCTGACGCCATGCCGGTCGTCGCGCACAGCACTTTTGACCCCGCGCTGCCCTTTTCTCTGACGCTGCCTGATCGCAACCCTGCGGCTGCGATGTCGGGAGAGGCCCATCCCCTGATCATCGGCCATTTCGCGACGCTGGCCGAGGCCATGCGGGGCGCGATCAAAATGGCGGACGAAATGGAGCCTGATGCTGCACCGCGCATGCTGGCGATCCTTGACCGCGATGAGCGTCTTGTCCTTGCCGGTGCTGCAGCGAATGGCGCTGTCGCTTGGTGCGCTCCGGTCATGACCGCGACTGAGGCCCGGGTCGTGGTTATGGAAGCAAGCCAGCTTCGGGCGCAGGCAAGCCGTGCGGCGGACTGGCTGGAGAGCGATCTCGCAACCCGCCTGCGGCAGCGTGCCGATCTCTTGGAGGCTCGCCTCGTGGATCCACTCTGGCGCGCCTTTGCCACGCGCGCCCTGCAGATCGCGGCATGACCCCAGAGAGGCAGAGGAGGGCAGGGGGCTTTTGTGAGCTTCGCCGGGGCAAGAGAGTACCCGGTGGGCTCCGACCCTTTCACCTTCTTCGGAGACCCCCATGACCCAGGTTGAACCCACCCTCCCGGCGCCGATGCCGCCGTCCACCATCGACTTCGCCGCAGTGTTCGCGGCGCAGGCCAAACAAGCCGCCCGCGAGGCCGAACTGCGTCCGGCCAACAGAGATCGCCTATTCGATGCCCTGACCGCCGCCGGCATTTCTCATGTCACGGTCAGCTTCGATGGCGAGGGCGACAGCGGCCAGATCGAAAGCGTCGCCGCCTGGTCAGGGGAGACCGCCGTCAATTTCCCTGCCGTGGAAATGCCCTATGCCGCGATCACCTGGGACAGTCCCGAGGTCGAGATGCGGCAGCTTTCGCTCGAAGATGTCGTCGAACAGCTCGCCTATGATTTCCTCAGCGACACCCACGGCGGTTGGGAGAACAACGACGGCGCCTATGGCGAGTTCTGCTTCGACGCCAGCGCCCGCTGCATCCACCTCGAGTTCAACGAACGGTTCACGTCGTCCGAACTCTTCACCCATGAATTCTGAGGGGGCGGCGATGGCACATCCGTATCACCACGCGCTCTCCTCGGTGAAAAAATGGGGCGGCACGGCCGACGACTTCATGGCAGTGCATTCGTGGTTTGACGCCAGCAAAATGCTGCATGCGGACTTTCGGCATCGGGCGCTGCGCCACCATGCCGAGGGAATATTCATGGCTGAGACGATCTTCGGGCCGACGATCGCACTGTCGACGGGCCGCATCATCCCAACCCGATGGGTCGGCGAGCAGCACGTCCGCGAAGATTTGGGCTTCATCCCCAGCTTTTCGGACTGGATCAAGGCGATCCGACCGGAACCTTGGATGGGGCGAACTGAGAAGCTTGAGCCTTTGGTCGATCCGCACCTGGTATCGCCCGTGTTGGAGGTCAGGTGACGTGGACCCGTTCTATCCCCATCTGAATCTTCCCCTGACGGCAAAACCGCGTGATGTCATCAAGGCTGCGGCCAAAGCGCTGCATCCGTGGATCCGCCGTCAGCCCGGTCTGCGGCTGTCGCGGCGGCGGTTCTACCGCGACATGCTGAATGCGCATGAGGCCGCACAGGAGAGGGCAAGGTCTGCTTCGTCCTGACCGGCAGACACCAACCCCAAAGACTTACCCCTCTTCAATCATACCGCCCGGCCCTTCGGTCGGGTGGTTCTCATTCAGGAGTCACCTATGGCTGATTACTTCACGCATTTCTCGTGCCTGCTCGATGTTGGCACTTCGGAAAATGCGCTTGCCGCGCATCGTATGTTCGTCCAGTCGCGGCTTGAAGACGCTGACCGCGATGAACCGCTTTGCTGCGGCTTCGAGCTTTCGCTGCAAGAGGGCGACGCTGCGTATGTCCTTTGGATCCACGATGATCTCTCTGGCGACGTCGAACAGGTGATTGGCTTCGTGCTGCGCCTGGCTGAAGCGTTCGACCTCAAGGGGGTGTGGGGTTTCGCCTATGCTCTTACCTGTTCGCGTCCCCGCCTCGACGCTTTCGGTGGCGGCGCACATGTCATCGACTTGGGTGCGCGCAAATCCATCGGCTGGACCAGCACGCAAGAATGGCTGGCTGCGGCGCTGAACGGGGAAGACGCACATGCCTGAGCTCATCTGCACGACGGTCTATCAGTTCCCCGAGCTCTCCGATGCGGCCAAAGACAAGGCGCGCAGCTGGTATCGCGACCTCGGGCCCCACGACGACTGGTGGGATGCGGTCTACGAGGATTTCGAACGGGTCTGTGAAATCCTCGGCTTTCGTTTAAAGACCACGCCCGTCCGCCTGATGGGCGGCGGGACAAGACAGAAACCCTGCATCTGGTTTTCGGGTTTCTGGAGCCAGGGCGACGGTGCGGCCTTCGAGGGATACCTCAGCCACGCCAAGGGCGCGGCCGCACGCATTCGGGACTACGCCCCGACGGACGCGACGCTGCACGGCATCGCCGACCGCCTGCAAGCCATCCAGCGGCGGAACTTCTACCAGCTCGCCGCCGAGACCAGTCACCGTGGCCGCTACTATCACGAATACACCATGTCGGTGGACGTCACGCGCGACAGTTCAACCTGGCAGTCGCCCACCGAGGACGCGGAGGAGATCGTGACCGAAGCGCTGCGTGATCTCGCCCGTTGGCTTTATCGCCAACTTCAGGCCGAATACGACCACCTCACCTCGGACGAGGCCATCGAGGAGGGGATCATCGTCAACGAGTACACCTTCACCGAAGGAGGGCGGCGTTTCGGGTGAAACCGACATTGTGAATATCTTCCCTCATCAGGCACTTGAAATGTACGTCAATTGGGCGTACATGATGACGAGATATTCAGGAGGCGGCTATGCTTGGTTTCCATGACACCACGCGCGCGATCGATGAGCGCAACGAGGCCCGGATGAATTTCCGGACCAAGCCTCGCATCAAGACTGCGATCCAGCAGGCAGCGGCACTTTCAGGCGTCGACGATTCCGTCTTCACGATGAATGCTGCCTACCAGGCCGCGCTGACAACAATCGCGGCGCATGAACGGACGGTGCTGTTGCCGGTCGATCATGAAGCGTTTTTCGCGGCACTTGATGCCCCGGCGGCGCCGACTGATGCTCTACGCGCGGCTTTCCGTCGGCACAATGACACGGTTGTGTCGAAGTAAATGGCGGCATCACAACCGTCCGCCCATACCATTGAGCCGTTCGATCCGGAGAGACATGATCGAGCGGCTTTTTCTTGCGGCGTCGAACAGGTCGACAACTATTTTCAAAAGACTGCCAACAAGCTGGCAAAGGCGGACAACGTCCGACTTTATGTAATGGTCGATCCTGCCGGCACGGTGATCGGTTTCTATGCTCTCAATGCCCATTCCGTTCACTTCACGGATCTGCCCGCAAAGTTCGCGCGCACACGCCCTTCGCACGGCAACATCCCGGCTGCTTACATCTCGATGATCGGGCGGGACCTAAGGTTTCGCGGGGGTGGATATGGTGGCGATCTGCTTGTCGACGCTCTTCGCCGGATTGCCGTTGCGGCCGATGCCATCGGCGTCGCCGTCGTCATGCTTGATGTGCTTGACTGTGGCGATCCCGACCGCGTTGCGCGCCGCAAAACACTTTACGAAAGCTATGGGTTCCTGTCGCAGGCGTCGAACCCTTCGAGGATGTTCCTGCCCGTCAGTATTGTCCGCAAGCTCATCGTCGAAGATGACGACGGGCAACAGAAGGATGTGGTGCTCACGGAATTGGCGCTGCCAGTACAGAACTTGGACCGAGGGTGAGGCCTCGTAAGGCCGAAACTGCCAACCTATGGCATGGCAGATTGCCCGTGTTTGCAATGCCATGGGTGAGCATAGGCGTGGTAAATCAGGTCTTGCCTGAAGTAGAGTCGAATGGAAGCTGCGCGCCGCAGCTTCTTTGATGGACAACAGTTTTCAGCGTCATCGGCGCCTTAAATCGTGATCTTCCAAAGAAATCGACGAGCGGCCTCAAGCGAAACGGGGCCGATGGTGCGGGGTCTTGCGATGATCGCCATCGCCACTTCAAGAAGCTCGAGTCAGCGGCTTGGCTACGGGGCGTTCACTCAAATCGCTAAAGGAAGCTTGTATCCGGCAAGATCGGAGAATTTGCGCGCGACTTCCGCGAAAGCGTCCTTGCTGACCCCCATCTCGTCTATAAACGACTGCTGCAGCTTGGGGGACACTTCGGACAGGAAGGCGAACACGCTGCAATCGTAGGAGTCCGCACTATTAATGTCGGCAATTTTTTCGGCCAGCTGGGCAGCCGTCAGCAGCACGCCGTAAGGCGCGCTGACTGTCGACATTACCTTCGCTGTGACCGAGGCCATTGCATCATCTCTGTGCTGGAACTGCTTCTACAAGATAGGTGATTGAGCTTTCCAAAACAACAAAGCCCCGATCGCGCATCGTCACCTGTTCCCGTCGATCCATTTCGACATCAGGCCCTTGTCTCGGAAACACTCGTCCGGAACAGCGCGGCGCTTGATGCGAGCAAGACGCTCAGCAAAGGCGACCTGCTTCGACGACGGCAGCTGGTCGAGCGCTGAAACCGGCTTCAGCCTGGCCTGCGCATCGATCCAAGAACTCAAAGCCCGCCGATCCTGCTGCACCTCCCATGGCAACAGCGTCTGGTTCTTGAGCGCCAACGACCGCGCGTAGGCAATCTGCTTGGGCGTGACGGGAATTGCAAAACTGGTGTCTTCCATCGGGGAAACTCCTTTGCTGCTTGGCTCCCATTTATAGAACATAACAGGAACAAAATCAACCACCGCTCTGCCAAGGATCGACGTTCGAGAGGCAGAGGCAGGATGGGGCAGGGGGAGCTGGAAGGCCGCGTGAGAGCGCCTTCGGCTCACCGTTTTCCCCAACCTGAGGTGTTCTGATGACCTTCCAACCGTTGATCCCGACCGTGCTGACGCCGGTCGTTGTTCCTGTCCTGCCTGATCCTGCGACCGGGATCCTTGCCGTGGCCGAGGCCCTGCAGCCCGATCTGGCGCAGGGATTCCAGATCGACGCGCTGCGCCTGCGCCTCGAGATGCAGCGTGCCTTCGGCGACTCCGATGCGATGGGCGCTTGGGATTGGAAACTGGCCTATGAAGCGGGCGAGGTGGCACTTGTCCTCTTCCTGCGGAAATTCGGCCGTGCGCTGTTGGCTCGGGCTGGCTCGCCTGCAGCGCTGCTGCCCATCCTCGCCAAGGTGGCGGGCCTCTTGCCCACGCACACCCGGCGCTCGGAGGAGATGGAGCGATTCCAGCAATTCTCGACGCCGCTGCCCATGGGGCTCGTGGCCCTCGCGGCTGCGCAGATCACTCCCCGTGACCTGGTCCTCGAGCCTTCGGCTGGGACCGGCCTTCTGGCGATCCTGGTTGAGATCGCGGGCGGCAGCCTTGCACTGAACGAGTTGGCAGACACCCGCGTCGACCTTCTGCGACTGCTGTTCCCGGGCTGCCCGGTCACTTGCTTTGACGCTGCACAGATTGACGATCATCTCGACGCGGGCATGCGCCCAAGCGTCATCCTGATGAACCCGCCATTCTCGGCCATGGCCAACGTCGATCGTCGGACGACCGAGGCGACGGCCCGGCATCTGCGCTCGGCGCTTGCCCGGCTGGCCCCTGGTGGGCGGCTGGTCGCCATCACGGGTGCGAGTTTCGCGCCAGATGCCCCGGCCTGGTCCGAGACCTTCGCCCGCCTGACCGAAACCGCACATCTCGTCTTCACCAGCGCAGTGTCGGGGGCGGCTTTCGCCAAGCATGGCACCACTTTCGAGACCCGGATTTCGGTCTTCGACAAATGCCGTGGTGGCGAGATGGGTGGCGTCACCGCTGACCTGCGTCGGGCAATGTCTCCGGAAGTAGCGCATCTCCTCGCCCGGATCACCGCCGAAGTACCGCCGCGCTTTGAGTCGGATCAGGCCGCAACGGCAAGTCAGAGCCGTTCTTCCCTCTTCCCGGGAAACTCTGCCCCCTTCACGCGCAAGGCCATCGGCATATCTCGCGCGACTTCTGCGGCCCAACCCGCGCAAGCCAACGCTAGGATCGAGGCCGAAGACCTCGCCTACACCCTGCGCGAGGTGCGCGAGAACGATGATACCGCGCACCTGTCGGATGCCATTTATGAGACCTTCCGCCTGCAGGCGATCGATATCCCCGGCGCGGTCCCACACCCGACCAAGCTCGTGCAATCGGCGGCGATGGCGTCGGTCATGCCCCCAAAACCTTCCTACCGTCCGAAACTCCCTGCCGCCGTCCTGCGCTGTGGCCTGCTCTCCGACGCGCAGCTGGAGACCGTGATCTATGCTGGTGAAGCGCATGGCGCCTGTCTCGCGGGGTCGTGGACTGTCGATGAAACCGGCGACATGGTCTCGGCCGCGCCCGATGATGCCCCTGACGCCATCCGTTTCCGTCGCGGGTTCTTCCTTGGCGATGGCACAGGGGCGGGCAAAGGCCGCCAGTCGGCCGGGATCTTGCTCGACAACTGGTGCCAAGGCCGCCGCAAGGCGCTCTGGATTTCGAAGAGCGACAAGCTTCTCGAGGATGCGCAGCGGGACTGGTCGGCTCTCGGGCAAGAGCGGCTGCTTGTCACGCCTCTGTCGCGCTTCGCCCAAGGGCGCGACATCCCCCTCACCGAGGGCATCCTCTTCACCACCTACGCCACACTTCGCTCAGAAGAACGCGGGGCCAAGAAATCCCGCGTCGACCAGATCGCGGACTGGCTCGGGGTCGACTTCGATGGTGTCATCATCTTCGATGAAAGCCACGCGATGGCCAATGCCGCCGGCTCGAAAGGCGAGCGTGGCGACACTGAGGCCTCGCAGCAGGGCAGGGCAGGCTTGCGCCTGCAGCACAAGCTGCCGAATGCGCGGGTGGTCTATGTCTCGGCCACCGGGGCGACCTCAGTTCACAACCTCGCCTATGCGCAGCGGCTCGGCCTTTGGGGCGGGGAAGATTTCCCCTTCGCGACCCGCGCCGAGTTCGTCGAGGCCATCGAAGCGGGCGGAGTCGCGGCCATGGAAGTGCTGGCCCGAGATCTCCGCGCCCTCGGCCTCTACACCGCGCGGTCGCTGTCTTACGACGGCGTCGAATATGAACTGGTCGAACATCCCCTCACTCCGGAGCAGCGTGCTATCTATGATGCCTATGCCGGGGCCTTCGCCATCATCCACAATAATCTCGCCGCCGCGATGGAGGCCGCCAACATTACTGGCCCCGCCAGTTCGACTGGCTCCAGCGGCACGCTGAACCGCCAGGCCAAGTCCGCCGCGCGTTCGGCCTTCGAGTCCGCCAAGCAGCGCTTCTTCGGCCATCTTCTGACCTCGATGAAAACCCCCACCCTGATCGCCTCGATCGACGCCGATCTGCTTGCAGGGCATTCCGCCGTCATTCAGATTGTGTCGACGGGCGAGGCGCTGATGGAGCGTCGCCTCTCGGACATCCCGACCGAGGAGTGGAATGATATCCGCGTCGACATCACGCCGCGGGAATATGTCCTCGATTACCTCGCCCATTCCTTCCCGGTGCAGCTCTACGAGCCCTTCACCGACAGCGAGGGCAATCTGTCGTCGCGACCCGTGGTCCGTGACGGCCAACCAGTGGAATGCCGCGAGGCCACCCGCAGGCGCGACGCGCTGATCGAGAAGCTGGCATCACTCCCGCCCGTGCCCGGGGCGCTGGATCAGATCGTCCAGCGCTTCGGCACCGACCTCGTGGCCGAGATCACAGGCCGCTCGCGCCGCATCGTGCGCAAGGGCGAGGGTCCGGCGGCGCGACTTGTCGTGGAAAGCCGAGCGGGGTCTGCCAACCTCGCGGAAACCGCAGCTTTCATGGACGACCAGAAGCCCATCCTGATCTTCTCGGATGCCGGCGGCACGGGGCGCAGCTATCACGCCGATCTCGGTGCCAAGAACCAGCGGCTGCGTGTCCACTACCTGCTGGAACCCAGTTGGAAAGCCGATGCGGCCATCCAGGGTCTCGGGCGCACCAATCGCACCAATCAGGCGCAACCGCCGCTCTTCCGGCCGGTCGCCACGGACGTGAAGGCGGAGAAGCGGTTTCTCTCGACCATCGCTCGCCGCCTCGACACGCTCGGGGCAATCACGCGAGGGCAGCGCCAGACCGGCGGGCAGGGGCTGTTCCGGCCTGAGGACAACCTCGAGTCTCCTTACGCCCGCGACGCCCTGCGCCAACTTTACCGCCGCATCTATCGCGGCGATGTGGCTGGCTGTTCACTCGGCGCATTCGAGGATGCGACCGGCCTCAGCCTGACCGATGACAACGGCCTGAAGGATGACCTGCCGCCGATCACGACCTTCCTCAATCGCTTGCTGGCGCTGACGATTAACATGCAGGCTGTGCTCTTCGCGGCCTTCGAAGAAATTCTCGATCAGCGGATCGAGGGTGCCATCGCTGCCGGGGTCTACGACCTCGGACTCGAAACCCTGCGCGCTGAGAGCTTCCGCGTCACGGATGCGCGGGTGATCTACACCCATCCTGGCTCCGGTGCCGAAACCCAGCTTCTGACCATCGCAGAAAAGCGTCGCAACACGCCAACCTCGCTGGCGGACGCGCTGGACTGGCTCGACGATCCGAAGGCACGCCTTCTGGTCAACAGCCGCTCAGGCCGTGCCGCCGTGCAGGTGCCCGCCACCAGCCTGATGCTGGACGACGGCACCATCGAGCCGCGCCTGCGGCTGATCCGGCCAACGGAAACCCACACGTTCCCGGTCAAGATGATGGAGGACACCCATTGGCTGGAGGCTGATCGCGCGGCCTTTATCGCCGCCTGGACAGATGAATTCGCGGAAGTTCCCGAGTTCTCCGAGTCCACGATCCACATCGTGGCGGGCCTGCTGCTGCCAATCTGGAAGCAGCTTCCGCAGGATGAAACTCGCGTCTACCGGCTGCAGACCGATGACGGCCAGCGCATCATCGGCCGCCGTGTCTCGCCGGCCTGGGTCGCGACCACGCTAGCCGAGGACGCGCCGAAGCTCACGTCGGCGCAGGTCCATGCGCTCGTTCTGGAGGGCAAGACCGTCGTGCGCTTGGCCGAAGGGATGGAGTTGCACCGCTCCCGCGTCATGGGGGTCAACCGGATCGAGCTCTCCGGGTTCACGGAAGCGCAGAAGGACCGGCTCAAGGCCGATGGCTTTTTCTCGGAAATCATCGCCTGGAAGCTGCGCCTCTTCTGTCCGACCGATTCCGGCGGTGTGAAAGTGCTCGATCAGCTGCTTGCACGTTTCCCCATCCAGGGTCTACATGCACGCAAAGGTTGTTAATCGTGTGTGCCATGTCATTGGAAACAGAAGAGATACTGCGAGACCTCTCGCAAAATGCCGAAAGCGTTTGCCGCCATTATCTTCCCGCCGGCAGGCGGGAAGGCTCCTATTGGATGGTCGGTGATCTGCAAAACAATCCGGGCCGCTCGCTGTTCGTCAGGCTGACCGGTCCCACCTCGGGGCCGGGAGCTCGGGGCAAATGGACCGATTCAGCCACGTCGGAATTCGGCGATCTCCTCGACATCATCCGCGAACGCACGGGGATCACCCGATTTCCCGATCTTCTGGCCGAGGCACGGATGCATCTTGGCCGTCCGCAGCCGGTTCTCCCGGATGCCAATTTCCCGCGCAGCCGAAAATCCCCCTCGGGTACGCCAGCAGCAGCGGCGCGCTTGTTTGCGGCCTCGCTGCCATTGGCAGGCACTCTGGCAGAAGCCTACTTGCGCGCCCGGGGCATCACCCAAGCGTTGCAGAGTTCAAGCCTGCGCTTCCACCCGAAGTGCTGGCATCGGGATGAAGGTCAAACCAAACCTGTTCCCAGACCAGCGTTGATCGCCGCGGTCACCGATGGAGCAGGGGCCTTGCAGGGCGTGCATCGCACTTGGCTCAGCAGCAACGGACAGGACAAGGCGGCTGTCGACACACCGCGTCGGGCTATGGGTCACCTCCTCGGCAATGCCGTCAGGATCGCACCAGCAGATCAAACCCTCGTGCTGGGGGAGGGCCTCGAGACCATGCTTTCCGTCCGCGAGGCGGCACCTTCTTTGCCCGTCTGGGCGGCACTCTCGTCGGGTCACCTCGGAGCCGTCCTGTTGCCGGTGGGATTGCAGCGCCTCTACATCGCCATCGACCGCGATCCGGCGGGGCAGCGTGCGGCGGAAAGGTTGACCGCCAGAGCAACCGAGGCCGGGATTGCCGTAAGGGTGCTCGAGCCGCAGCTCGGGGATTTCAACGACGATCTTCGCGCCCACGGCGCTGACGCGCTGCGCCAGCATCTGGCAGAGCAGATCGACCCCAAGGATCAGCATCTGCTGACGATCTGAACTCTCAAAGCGCAAAGGCAGTCAGGGAGCGGGGCAGGGGGTCAAGCATCGCTTGAGGAACAGGGCCGCGTTTTTGCCCAACCCCCGGCTGTCAAACCCGCGCAGGCATCCGCACGTCCTTCAAGAGATGGGCAGGCGGCCGTCAAAGGGGCCGCCCCTTCAAGGACGGGGGGCAACTGATTTCCGCCGGCGGGGCTCGCCCCGCCTTTGCATCGCGAGGCAAATCAGCCGCCCCCCGTCCTCCTCCACATGCGTTCCGGCCCCAAAGAGGGGGTGAAGGGGCGTCCCCTTCCACGGCTTCCGCAGCCCATGAAGGCCGCGCGGGATGTCGCGCGGGCCCGAGCAGCCGGAGGCAAAAGACCATGACGACCCAATTCCAGAGCGAGGATTTCGACCGCAGCCCCGCCCTTTCCCAGACCGCCTGGGCGCTTCAGGAGCTTCAGCTCTACGGCACCCGTGCCTTTCAGGACGAGGTCGATCTGCGCCCGATGCCGGAACCCGAGCGCCTCATCGACGCGGTCAGCGATATCTTCGATGCCCTCGTCGCAACCCTTGGCGACACCCGCATGGAACCCGACCTCGAAGAATTGCTCTGGGGCCAGGTCAACCTCTTCCACCGCGCCGCCGCCCGCACCGAGCGCCTGCTCGACGGCAATGAAGTGGCGCAACACCGCCTGCAGCGTGAACAGGACGGCTCTGAGGTGAAATCGACCGAACTTGAGCGCCTGACGGCCGAAGGCACCAGCCTGGTCGAAAGGCGGCATTGTCTGGAAGCCTTCCGCGACCGCAGCGCCGAGGCGTTTGAGCTGCACACCGGCTCCACCTGGCGGCCCCGCTCTGGCTCGATGGTGAACCACAAGCACTTGACCGCAGCGCTGATCGACAGCCGCGATTTCCTCTCCGCCAAACGCCGCTCGGAAACCGAAGTGATGCTGCCCCAAGGCACCAAGATCGCACTCACCGGCGGGACCGACTTCAACGATCACCGCCTGATCTGGGGCAAGCTGGATCAGGTCCAAACCAAATATCCCGACATGATCCTTCTCCACGGTGGCAGCCCCAAGGGTGCTGAACTCATCGCCGCCAAATGGGCTGAAGCCCGCAAGGTCACGCAGGTTGCCTTCAAACCAGACTGGACCAAGCACGCCAAGGCCGCACCCTTCAAGCGCAACGATGCCATGCTGGAAGTGCTGCCTGTGGGCGTTCTCGTCTTCCCGGGCAATGGCATCCAGGAAAACCTCGCCGACAAGGCCAAGAAGCTCGGCATCCCGGTTCTGAAGTTCGAGAAGGGGGCGTGAGCCCCCTCAGATCTCGTTTTCGGTCTAGAGCGGTCTGCTGGTGCTACCAAATATTGCGTGCTCCTTCTTCAAAGCGGCCACTAATGCATCGCGGGGCGAGACTTGCCGTTCGATACCTGTTCACTCATAGATTGTTTTGGTAACGTTGGGGGCGAACATAACGGGGTGATTTGCGATGAAGCTGAAGGAATACAGGGTCCGTGAGTTCCGCAGCATCTGGGACACTGGTCCTATAAAGGTAGACGATCAGACAACCTGCTTCGTCGGCAAGAACGAGGCAGGCAAAACCACTGTTCTGACTGCTCTTTATCGCACCAACCCTATTCGACCCAAGGACGCGGTTTTCGACGAGACTTACGACTACCCCAAGCGCGAGGTCGAGGACTACTTGCACGCGGTCGAAAGTGGCGAGCGCGAGAAGGCTGTAGTTGTCAATTGCACTTACGAACTCGAACAGGATGACTTCGACGCTATATCAGAAGTCTTCGGACCAAAGGCATTCACCGGCCCAACATTTACCCGTGAATGCTACTATGGCAACAATAGCAGCAAGGGTTTCCTGACATGCGATGAGGCTGCTGCAAGGAAGCACCTCGCTGACAACTCAGCGTTGCCTGATGACCTAAAGACCAAGCTGCTCGAAGCTTCAGGCTGGCAGGCATTTGCTGATACCATCAATGTTGCAGAAGCTACCGAAGCTGTCATGGCGCTTAAATCTCTGGTCGATAAGGTCACCAAGAGTGGCAATGTTCGCTCTTACATCTATCACAACCTGATCTGGCCCCGCGTGCCCAAGTTTCTCTACTTCGATGAGTATTACCAGATGGAAGGGCAGGCCAACCTCAACGCCCTCATTGCGCGCGAAGACAGCGACCAGCTCCTCGACTCGGACTACCCGCTCATAGGCCTCATCAACCTCGCGCGCCTCGACCACCGCAAACTCGTGGCCACCAACAACACGGTGGAACTGAAGAACAAGCTGCAAGGTGCTGGGAACCACCTAACCCAGCGTATCGTCAAGTACTGGTCTCAAAACAAGCACATACAGATGCGCTTCGATGTGCGTGACGCGAAAGCTGGAGACCCTGACGGGATGCAGCAAGGAGTCAACGTCTGGGGCGAGGTGTATGACTCAGTGCACTGGGCCACGACGCCGCTTAGCAATCGGTCGCGGGGATTTGTGTGGTTCTTCTCGTTCTTGGCTTGGTACGAGGACATAAAACGCCAGAAGCAGAATGTCATCCTACTGCTCGATGAGCCTGGCCTATCACTGCACGGCCGAGCGCAGGCTGACTTGTTACGCTATTTCGACAGCGAGCTGTCGGGCCACCAACTCCTATATACCACACACTCACCGTTCATGATCGACCCGACTAAGTTCGAGCGGGTTCGCATCGTGCAGGATTTGGGCATTGATGCCCTCGAGGCTCTTCCCAAGGAAGAAGACGGCACGAAAGTGCTGGCGAACGTGTTCGACGCCACCGACGATAGCTTATTCCCTTTGCAGGGCGCGCTCGGCTACGAAATCCAGCAGACCCTTTTCATCGGTCCGAACTCACTTATTGTCGAGGGTGTTGCGGATATGCTCTATCTCAGGGCGATGTCGGCCCAAATGGAGCGCGAGGGCCGCGAGGGGTTGTCGGAACAGTGGACCATCACTCCCGTCGGCGGCAGCGGAAAAGTGCCAACGTTCGTGGCGCTCCTCGGCTCGCAAAAGGGGATCAACGTTGCAACGCTGCTGGATATTCAAAACAGCGATAAGCAACTCATCGAAGACCTATACAAGAAGAATCTGCTCAACAAGAAGCAGGTGTCGACGTACGCGGACTTCACCGGCACTGCTGAAGCCGATGTAGAGGACATGTTCGACCGATCCTTCTATCTCGAACTTGTCAACGGCGAATACGGCAAACAGCTTGCGTCAAGAATCACGCCTTCAAAGCTCAACCAGAATGTGCCGCGCACGCTTCGGGCGATTGACGCTTGGCTAGCCGAAAACCCGATGAAGTCTGGTTCATTCGGCCACTACAGGCCCGCACGCTTTTTCACCGAGCAGCTATCCACTCTTTGGCCGAAGGTGTCGGACGAAACAAAAGACCGGTTCGAGGCAGCGTTCAAGCATTTGAACGGGCTGTTGCGTAGGTAAGTCCAAATAGCTGCTTGACGTGACCAGACCAAGCCTGTGGTGCATGGGACCCTCTCATCAGATGGAGAACACTAGGGCTTGAAAATTGTTCTGCGCCTTGTCTCCATCCCCAAAAGGCTAAACGTTTCCAGTCACTGAGTTCAACACGTCAGGCTTAAGGGATTGAAAAACAGGCCACACACCATCATGGTTGTGAAAACAAACAACTTTGTGTGCCAGTGTTAGAACCCGTCAACCAGAACCCCGAACAGATCGCCCGCGATCAGATCGACAAGCGGCTGTTGGCTGCGGGTTGGCTGGTGCAGGACAAGTCATCGCTGAACCCGAATGCGGCCCTTGGTGTCGCTGTTCGGGAATATCCAACCGATACCGGGCCTGCCGACTATGTGCTTTTCGTCGATGGACGTGCCGTTGGCGTGGTGGAAGCAAAGCCGGACAGCTGGGGCGAACGCCTGACCACAGTTGAAGAGCAATCATCAGGCTATGCCAGCGCAAAGCTGAAATGGGTGTCGAACGCCGAGCCGCTGCCGTTCCTTTACGAAAGCACTGCCGTCGTTACCCGCTTTACCGATGGTCGCGATCCCAGCCCCCGCTCGCGTGAGGTGTTCACCTTTCATCGCCCCGATACCCTCAAGGCCTGGCGCAATGATCCGTTGTCCTTGCGCGCCGGGTTGCAGCAGCTGCCGGACCTGAACACCGATAACCTGCGCGACTGTCAAATCAAGGCGATCACCAAGCTGGAGGCCTCGCTCCAACTGGGCAAACCCCGCGCTCTGGTCCAGATGGCCACCGGCTCGGGAAAGACATTCACTGCCATCACCCAGATCTACCGTCTTCTGAAACACGCTGGCGCGCGCCGCATCCTGTTTCTGGTCGATACCAAGAACCTTGGCGAACAGGCCGAGGGCGAGTTCATGGCCTATCTGCCGAACGACGATAACCGCAAATTCACCGAACTGTATAACGTCCAGCGCCTCACCTCCCCGTCGATGGCAGGCGATACTCAGGTCGTGATTTCCACCATCCAGCGCATGTATGCCACACTGAAGGGCGAGCCGCTGGATGAGGCTGCCGAAGACCAACACCCCGAAGATCAGCAATGGCGCCGCCGTGAACCCCTTCCGGTGGTCTATAACCCGAAACTGCCGCCCGAGACCTTTGATGTGGTGGTCATCGATGAATGCCACCGCTCTATCTACAACCTCTGGCGTCAGGTGATCGAATATTTCGACGCCTTTCTGATCGGCCTGACCGCCACGCCCGACGCCCGCACCTACGGGTTTTTCCAACAAAATGTCGTCAGCGAATACACCCATGAAAACGCCATCGCCGACAAGGTCAACGTCGGCAACGAGGTCTTCCTGATCGAAACCGAAATCAGTCAGGCGGGCGGCAAACTGCAGGCCCAGCAACTGATTGAAAAACGCGAACGCCAGACCCGTGCGCGTCGTTGGGAAACGCAGGAAGACGAGGCCGCCTATGCTGCGACCCAGCTTGACCGTTCCATCGTGGCCCCCGACCAGATCCGCACCGTGATCCAGACCTTCCGAGACCAGTGGCCAGCCATCTTCCCCGGCCGCAAGGAACTGCCGAAAACCCTGATCTTTGCCAAAACCGACAGCCACGCCGATGACATCATCCAGATGGTCCGCACTGAATTTGGCGAGCGCAACGATTTCTGCCGCAAGATCACCAACGGGGCCAAGAACCCGAAATCCACCCTTTCCGCCTTTCGCAACGAATATTACCCGCGCATCGCCGTCACCGTGGACATGATCGCCACCGGAACCGACGTCAAACCCCTGGAATGTCTGATCTTCATGCGCGACGTGAAGTCGAGAAACTATTTCGAACAGATGAAGGGGCGCGGCACCCGAGTGGTCGATGCCGACGCGCTGAAAAAGGTCAGCCCCTCGGCGCTGGCGAAAACCCATTATGTCATCATTGATGCTGTGGGCGTGACCAAATCGCTGAAGACCGCCAGCCAGCCTTTGGACAGCAAGCCGTCGATCTCGTTCAAAGACCTTGCTTACGGTCTGATGATGGGCGACCGGTCCGAGGAAACTGTCAGCTCGCTTGCCTCGCGCCTGTCGCGGCTGGATACCAAACTGGACGCCACCGATCAGGCGCAGATCGCGGAATTGGCGGGCCGCCCCTTGGCGGGCATCATCCGTGATCTGTTCGACGCGATAGATGCCGACAAGGTCGAGGCGGACGCCAAGGCCGCAGGCCACCCCGAGCCGGATGACGCCGCCATGAACACCGCGCGTGAGGCGCGGATCAAGCACGCCGCCAACCTGTTCACCGGCCCGCTGATCAACCTGATCGACACCATCCGCCGCGACCATGAACAGACCATCGACCATGATAGCAAAGACAAACTGCTGCGTGCCGAATGGGCGGGCGATGTCACCGAAAACGCCAAGCAGATCACCAGCGATTTCGCAGCCTACCTGAATGAC
Source organism: Gemmobacter aquarius (assembly GCF_003060865.1). NCBI lineage: Bacteria > Pseudomonadati > Pseudomonadota > Alphaproteobacteria > Rhodobacterales > Paracoccaceae > Paragemmobacter > Paragemmobacter aquarius. The sequence goes on along the minus strand of NZ_CP028920.1, from coordinate 97,272 downwards.
AACCGCGATAAGGTTGCCGCCCTGACCATCTATTTCAACACCCCTGCACGGCGGTCGCAGGTGACTTTTGCCATGGTCAAGGACGTGCTGCACAGGCTGACCACCGACCAACCCCGCCTTGCCCCCCTGACCGTCTGGCGTGCCTATGCGCATCTGGACGGGTATAAGGGCGACACGCCCGCAGGCGATCTGACAGCCCTTGTCGCGCTGATCCGCCGCGTCACCGGGCTTGATCCCACGCTGACCCGCCATTCCGACCGCGTGCGCCGCAACTTCCAGAACTGGATCCTGAAACGCCATTCGGGCGCGGGCGAGAAATTCACCAAGGATCAGATGGACTGGCTGCACATGATCCGCGACCACCTGGCCACGTCTTTCATCATCGAGCGTGATGATCTGGACATGGCGCCCTTTGACGGCAAGGGCGGAATGGGGCAGATGTATGCGCTGTTTGGCGAAGGCATGGAGGCCGTGATGACCGAGATGAATGAGGCGCTCTCGGCATGACGGATTTGCCGAAGGGGTGGACGGTTGCCACGATGGGCGACTTGCTTTTGGCAATTCAAGCTGGGAAGAGCCTTAAATGTGAGGAACGACCACCAAAGGAAAACGAGCGCGGCGTTGTCAAAGTGAGCGCAGTGACTTGGGGCACATTTGACGCAGCTCAATCCAAGACATTGCCAAAAAGTTTCGAACCCATGTCGGATACCGCAATCAAGGCCGGCGACTTCCTGTTCTCACGAGCAAACACGCTGGAATTGGTCGGCGCGGTCGTATTGGTCCGGAATGACCATCCCAATTTATTCTTGAGCGACAAAATTCTGAGGCTGGACCTCGATCCAGCTCTGAAGCCATGGCTTCTGAAATACCTTCAAAGCTTAGAGGGCAAACGCAAATTGGCTGCTGTGTCCACTGGCAATCAAGCCTCCATGAGGAACATCGGGCAAAATGAGCTGAAATCCGTATCTATCCCTCTCCCCCCCCTAAACGAACAACGCCGGATCGTTGAGAAGATCGAGGCGATGTTCGAGAGGATCGACAAAGGCGCCGAAAACCTGCGCGGGGCCAAGGCCACGCTGGCGCTTTACCGCCAATCCCTGCTCAAATCCGCGTTCGAGGGCAAACTGACCGCCGACTGGCGCGCGCAGAACGCGGATAAGTTGGAAACCCCGAAAACCCTGCTGGCCCGCATCCAAAAAGAACGCGAAACCCGCTACAAGTCCGCCCTCGACGACTGGCAAACCGCCCTCGCCGAATGGCGCGCAGGCGGTGAGGTGGGTAGGAAGCCTGGGAAGCCGGGGCGGCCGCCGGAGATCATTGGGGAAGCCGTTTTCCCTTCTGGTAAGGTTGCGCAGGTTCCAACATCATGGCGCTGGTCACCCATGTCAGACGTCGGTCGCACAAGTGGAGGCCTGACGAAAAATCAAAAGCGTGAATCTTTGGCGCGAAAAGCTAAATATTTGCGGGTTGCAAACATCTATTCCAACGAGCTGAGGCTTGACCACATCTCGGAAATTGGCGTGACCGATGAAGAGTTCAGCAAATCACGCCTTGAAAAAGGTGACCTGCTTTTCGTCGAAGGAAATGGCTCACTTGATCAGATCGGACGGGTGGCGGTTTGGGACGGAAGTATCCCGGACATCACCCACCAGAACCATTTAATCCGCTTTTCGCCAGATGGGCTGTTAGATTCACAGTTTGCGATGTTGTTTATGATCTCGCCGGTTGGCCGCGACTTGATCAAGGCGCAAGCAAGTTCAACGTCCGGTTTGCATACCTTGAGTATTTCGAAGATCGCAAACCTCCCAGTCCCCATCTGCTCCCCCGCCGAACAAGCCGAAATCATCCGCATCCTCGACGCCCGCCTTACCGCCGCCGACAGGATGGAGGCCGAGATCGACGCCGCCCTGTCCCGCTCGGGCGCCCTGCGCCAATCCATCCTGAAACGTGCATTCGCAGGCAGCCTCGTCCCCCAAGACCCCACCGACGAACCCGCCCCCACCCTTTTGGCCCGCATCAAGGCCGAACGGGCAAAGGCGGGCAAGACAAAACCCAGAAAGACCGCTCATGCAGGCTGACGATCACCCCATCGAGGTTATCCTTGCCGAAGGCCGCCGGTTCATGGTGCCGCTCTATCAGCGGAAATACCAATGGCACGACTTTCAACTCCTCCCCTTTTGGCAGGACGTCGAGGCCAAGGCGATCGAGGTGCTGGAGGGCGAAAGCAAGTTTCAGCATTACATGGGGGCGCTGATCCTTGCCCCCATCGGCGAGGCGGCCCAGATCGGCGTCACGCCGAAGGTGCAGATCGTTGACGGGCAACAGCGACTGACCACGTTTCAACTGTTCCTTGCGGCGTTGCGCGAAGTGGCAAAGACCCACGGGCACAGCGATGTTGCAGCCCATGTAGGCGGCTATCTGTTCAACAACCTGAAAACCAAAGACACAGACAAGCTGACCCGGTTTAAACTGACACCGACCCCATCAGACCAAAAGGTGTTCCATGACATCATGGACAAGGACTACCGGGCGATCCGGACGCAGTATGCTGCCAATTACTGGGGGCGGAGCGTGCCAAAGAACACGCCGTTCCGGGCGCTGCGGGCCTATGATGAGTTCTATCAGCTGATTAACCGCTTTGCCCAGTTCGGGTCCGCCGAGATGATGGCGGACGATGATACGCCGGACGCCGTGGATACAATCGCGGATGAGACCGACACCACCGAGGCCATCGGTACCCGGCTGGAGGCGATGCTGACAGCCGTGCTGAACCGCATGAAGCTGGTGGTGATCACGCTGGGTGAAGGCGACGACGCGCAGGTGATCTTCGAGACGCTGAATTCAAAGGGCGAGCCGTTGCTGGCGATGGATCTGGTGCGCAACAACATCTTTTACCGCGCTGAGAAGGAACAAGCCGAGGTCGAAGATCTTTATAAGACCCTTTGGGATCCGTTTGACCACGCCTGGTGGCGCGAGGCGGCCCCCTTTGCACGCCCCACACGTCCTCGGATCGACCACTTCCTTGCCCACGTGTTGGCCGCGGAAACGGGCGACAAGATTTCCATGCGCGAGCTATACGCGGAATACCGTGCCTTCGCGGTGCCGAAAGGCCGCCCTCGCTTTCAGCAGGTCGAGGACGAATTGCGCGTGTTGGGAAAATATGCCCCGATGTATGAAACGCTTGAAGGGCGGATTGCAGAGGATGCCGACTTGCACTGGTTCGGGCGCAAGTTGTCCGCCTGGCAGGTCACCACGGCGTATCCCATTGCCATGCAGATCAGCGCCAGCAAAATTGCCAATGCCGAGAAGCGCACCCTTTATCGTCTGATCTATTCCTATGTAGTGCGCCGTGCCTTGTCCGGCTTGACGGCGAAAAACCTGAACCGTGTGTTCCAAAGCTTGTCACAGGTGTTCGTGGAAAAAGGCGCCAGCGTTGGTGCTTTGCAGGAGTTCTTTGCAAAACGGCCAGGCGACAGCACAAGGTTTCCAGATGAAAAAGAATTTCGCGATGGGCTGCTAACCAAGGCAGCCTACACTCTGGCTCCGAACACCCGGATCAAAGATGTGCTCTGGGAGTTGGAGCTCGCCAGTCGGTCGAGGTTCGCCGAAGAGATACCAATGCCTGCCGGGCTGTGGACAGAACATGTCCTTCCTCAATCATGGACTGAGGCCTGGCCATTCGAGGAGGGGGCGTTCGTCGAACGGTTCTCCGGCAACCCGAAGGCGAAAGCCCGAGACACGATCGTGCAAACCCTTGGCAACCTCACTCTGTTGACGGGCGGTTTGAACATCTCGGTCGGGAACAAGGGGTTCTTGGAGAAGCGCGCAAAGTTGGAAGAGCACACCGGGCTTTTCCTGAACAAGTGGTTCCTGAGGCTGGATCAGTGGAACGAGGCCGTGATTTCCGCACGCGGAGAGGCGCTGGCAAATATGGCGGTAAATATCTGGCCTGCCCTGCCTAAACAAGGCGACCAAACTGTAGAAGGCAAATCGGTATGAACACCGCCCCCATCGTTTCCAAGGTCTGGAGTTTTTGCACCACCCTGCGTGATGATGGCGTGGGGTATGGCGATTATCTGGAGCAGTTGACCTATCTGATCTTCTTGAAGATGGCCGATGAATATGCACGCCCGCCATATAACCGTGACATCGGCATTCCGATGGGGTTCGACTGGAGCAGCCTGACCACCCGGCGCGGCGCAGACCTGGAGGCCCATTATGTGGCGCTGCTGCGCAAACTGGGCGAACAGCGGGGCATGCTGGGGCAGATTTTCACCAAGTCGCAAAACAAGATCACCGACCCTGCCAAACTGTTCCGCCTGATCGACATGGTGGACGGCACGAAATGGGTGATGCTGGGTGCCGACGTGAAGGGCGACATTTATGAGGGGCTGCTGGAGCGCAACGCCGAAGATACGAAATCTGGCGCGGGGCAGTATTTCACGCCGCGCGCGTTGATCCGGGCGATGGTTGCCTGCATGCGCCCAGAACCCGGCCAGACCATCGCCGATCCAGCCTGTGGCACGGGCGGCTTTTTCCTGGCCGCGCATGACTACCTGACCAACCCTGCGCATTTCGCCCTCGACAAGGATCAGAAGGCATTCCTGAAGCACGACACCTTTGTCGGGAACGAAATCGTGGCCGGCACCCGACGGCTGTGCCTGATGAACATGTTCCTGCATGGGATCGGCGAGATGACAGGCGAAAGCCTTGTGTCCCCCGCAGACGCACTGATTTCGGCTCCCTCAAAGGGTGTCGATATCGTGCTGGCAAACCCGCCGTTCGGCAAGAAAAGCTCGATGAGTTTCACCAATGCCGAGGGCGAGCAGGAGACTGAGGATCTGACCTATAATCGGCAGGACTTTTGGGCGACGACATCAAACAAGCAGCTGAACTTTGTGCAGCACATCCGGGCCATGCTGAAAACCACTGGACGGGCGGCCGTGGTTGTGCCCGACAACGTATTGTTCGAGGGCGGCGCCGGCGAAGTGATCCGGCGCAAACTTTTGCAGAACACCGACCTGCATACGATCCTTCGACTGCCAACGGGCATCTTTTATGCTCAGGGCGTGAAGGCCAATGTGATCTTTTTCGACAACCGGCCCGCTAGCCCCGACCCGCAGACCGGGCAAGTCTGGTTCTACGATTACCGCACGAACGTTCATCACACCCTGAAACAAAAGCCACTATCCGAGTCGCATCTGGAAGATTTCGTAGCCTGCTACAATCCTGCTGCCAGACATGATCGCAAGGCGACATGGTCGGAAGAGACGCCCGATGGCCGCTGGCGCGCCTTTTCGCGGGACGAACTGCTACAGCGCGACAAGGCTAGCCTTGATCTCTTCTGGCTCAAGGACGCGACGATGACCGACCTCGACAATCTGCCGGAACCCGATGTTCTGATGTCTGAAATCATGGAAAATCTTGAGGCGGCGATGGAACAATTCGCGGCGGCAAGTAGGGCCTGAAAAATACGCCCGCCTACCCGTACCTGCTTTAGGACCAAACATGATCCTCTATAAGACGATTGCTTTGCAGTTTGGGCGCTTCCTCGAGACTGGGCGGCCCGGCAATGAATTTGATCTCGTTGGCCGCAACGTTCCTACCGAAGAAACCCGGGTCAATCGCCGGGCAATCCTTAGCGAGCTCGGCGGGGCTCGCATTTATCTGCTCGATCATCGCGCCGCAAACTATCTCGACAGCTTGCGCATGGATGTACAGGGCATGCCTTGGGAGACTCGACAAGAGTCAGAGATCGAAGCCTATGTCCGCGAGGTAGATTTTCCGCGCGAACTTGTCTGGGTTGAATATGACGCCCGACAACTCTGGGTGGACCGCGTTGCCAGGGGTCTGACCACGATGGCGCGTCTTGACCTGCGGCACTTCTCCCAACGAGGCTTCTTGTTCGACAACCGGTCGGACGGCGCAATGACCGTACGGCTCTTTAACGGTATGATGGACCGCAGTTTCATAGAGCCGCTGGCAACTCTTGTTCTCAGAAAGTCGAGTGGTCGCCCGGAGTTCACCGACGCAGTTTGGCAACCCCAGATGAACGTCTTGATGGCGCATGCCCGAGGCGACACGGATGAGCATGTCAAAGACGTGCAGGCTTTGCTCGAAGAACACAAAGGGCACGTCAGCTATGAGTTGGTGATCGGCTTCATGATGTTCGCAGCCTTAGCCGCGCGCGAGGATGATCTTCTGTCCGAAGAAACACCAAGTCTTTCGCCGGAGCAGACGAAGACCGCCCGAAAGTTCGGCAAGACTTGGATGACGGAGACGCTCCGGTCCCATCTTACCATCCGCATCGGACCATCCGGCGAACGGCACCTCGTTGAGCGCGAAGCACGGCGTCAATTCGAAGCGGCCCGGGCTTCCGGCCGCGCGACACCGACCGAACACTGGGTGAGCGAGCATGAGCGGCGCTACTCCAGTGGCAAGGTCGTCCGAGTTCGTGGACACAAGCGGGGCATTGTTGCAGACAAGACTTTGCCAATTAGAGTGGTTGGCCCGAAGTTAGAGCTCTGATCAGGAATGATTTTGCCCTGTGATCTCGGCCGGGTTGGGAGTGCCCGAGCATAATTGAGTGCTGGACACTGGCCGTTTCGAATAATTCGAATATTGCGCTTGCTTCGATTGCATGGCACACCCATCTCTAGATGGACGCCGAACGGCGATGCAGGAGGGCAAAATGGCGGCATTGCACAAGGAGCGGTTCTCGAACCGGTTACCCACGAAGGTCGAGATCAACAACGCAGATCAACTTCGTCACATCATCGCTTCGCAGGTGACCGAGGGCCAACCAGTCGACCTCTCGCTCGCCGTCGATGGCGGCGAGACGCGCAACATCACGCTTATGCCGGCGCTCACCGATACCTTGCTGGATATTCTGCGCCTGATTTCAACTGGCCGCGGGTTTCGCATGATCCCGGTCGAAGCTGAGCTCACGACGCAAGAAGCGGCAGATATGCTGAATGTCTCCCGGCCCTTCCTGATCAAGTTGCTCGAAAAGGGCGACATCCCGTTCACAATGGTTGGTCGCCATCGTCGTGTCCGGGCAGAGGATCTTTTCGCCTACATGACCGAACGCGACCAGGCCCGATCCAATGCCCTGTCCGAACTTGCGGGGCTGGACGCGGAGGGCGACCTGATTTGAGCGGCCCGATGAACCGATACGCGGCTATCATCGATGCTTGCGTCCTTGGGGGTGGCCTCAAGCGGAACATTATTTTGAGTTTGGCCGAGGCTGGCTTGTTTCGACCCTACTGGTCCGCGCGCATTCTGGACGAGACCGAGAAGGCGATCTTGGCGATCTCAAAAGGCACGGCTGATCCTGGGCGTCAGCGCCGCGCCATCGAAAGGGCATTTCCAGAAGCGATCGTTTCACCGAGCGAAAGTGCGAACCTGTTTGGTTCGCTGCCCGATCCCGATGATGAACATGTACTGGCTGCGGCCATAGCTGCTCGCTGCGATACTCTAGTAACTGACAACCTCAAAGATTTCCCGCAGGACGTACTTGATCGTTGGGGCATCGAAGTCATGTCGCCCGACGACTTCATTACCAACGCAATGGATTTGGATCACGCCGTTGCAATTGGCGCGCTGCGCGACATGCGCGCACGGTTGAAAGATCCGAAGTATACGGTTTCCGCACTGGTCCTGAAACTGGAAGGGCAGGGATTGTTGCAAACAGCCGACTTTCTGCGCGAGTATGAAAACCTGATTTGAGCTGGACTTTAATGGCTTGCCGCCGCAACGGTCCAGCAAATCGCAAACTGCCGAAGATGTCGCTTCCCTTGTCGTCCACTTCAATGGCTGCCCCATGACCAACTCTATTAATTTTCGACCGCATCCTGGAGTCGACTTGGTGCAAACAAGTGCGCCGATGCTGCGCGCGTTTCAGACCATCGCGGCGTATCAGGTTGAGCATAGTGAAATCAGACTGACCAAATTAGGTGCGTGGAACCGGCACTGCATTGATTGGGTCGTGCGGCGTATGAATTTCCCGAACTGGACTGCCGAAAAGCTGTATTCTGTCAACAAGGTGCTCGATGAATACGATGTCCCGCCTTTGGAGTATTTGCGCGTCCTCCTCACATCCTTGCGCCTTGGGCGCAAAATGGGTGGTGGCTGGCGGCTAACAAAGCCGGGCATGACACTTGTGGCAGACCCAGAGGCGGCCTTTGTCACCATCGCGCCAGCGTTTTTGTTTCGGTTTGACCATTCCGAAGGCATGCGCACGGGTGAGGCGCCTGGCGGAGACTTGGAATTGTGGTTGCAAGCAGTCAACCGGATGCCGCAGGATGGCTTTACGCTGCCTGAACTGGCGAACTTCCTCTATGGCCCCAGTGCAGGCGGTGGATGGCGTGGTCCGGCGGGCGGGTTGTTCAGCGCAGTCGCGATGCCACTTGAATGGGTGGGGCTGCTAGTCCGGACGGGTGGTGGCGGCATCGAGGAAATGCTCTGGCGCAGGTCACCGCTTTGGGCTGCAGGGCTGGATTTTCAACATCGGACGATAGCTACGAATGTGGTGACGTTTCCCTCGAGGGGATGACACCCTTTAGGTTTGCCTTGGAACACCGTGTGGGCGCGCGTTCTGCACTTGATATGGTGGTGATGGTCGGTATGATCACTACATGTTTGATTCAGGTGTCCAGCTAGAAATCTTCCCGACGACGCTGGATCTGCGTCGTATCGACTTGGCCCTTAACATGCGGCGTTACTACCGATTGAGCGTTCAGCGCGACTTGTTCGGTCGTGCCTGTCTCATTCGTGAATGGGGAAGAATTGGCGCACGTGGCCAATCCCTGATCGAGAGCCATGAGGACGAGGGCAGGGCGATCACTTCGCTGATGCGGCTTGCCGCTCATAAGCAGCGGCGGGGCTATCAGCGGTAGCAGGCCGCGCTTGGTCGATTTGTCTGAAGGTCAGGGCAATGAGCAATAGAACTGGTTTCTATAACTCAGTGCATGGCCCTAGCATGAGCGATAGATATCATCGTCCTTGATTTGACCAATAGCCACGCCGAGCAAATCAACGTGCCGCGACCCGTCATCTCGCGCCGGCAGTCGGCCATTCATGTTGTCGCTAGGCCCTTCGATCTGCTCCTGTGGTTCGATGTCCTGATGAACGCGCATCACCTTCTTTCCAGCCGGGCAGGGGTATCGACCATCCCCTACACTCTTTGCAACCCTACGGTCACAGTCGGGACATCGGCACATGGCGTCAGGGCGAACCGGAACCACCATCACCAATATGCCCTCCAGATCGCAGCAAGCGACACGGCCTCACCGGTTTCGCGGGCCGGTGCTTTGGTCTGCCCATCCTGGCGGCCTGCCTGTCGCGCAGGACCCACCTCTACCCATCGGATTGGCGGTGCATTCGGCTTGGTCGGTGTTGATCTGGTTTCTCTCTTTCCGGGCTCTTGGCCTTCCGGGTCTGACATCGCCGGGGAAGGGTGTCATCGTTCTGCCCTGCCGCTTCCTGTGATCCCAGCTCAGGCACCTCCCTTCGACTGACAATCCCCTAAGCCTGTTCAGCCTCTGGCTCGCAACCCCGCTCAGGCCCGGGCCGTGTTGGTCGCGTGCCGCTCCCAGCCCGCACCACCCCCGCCTTCGGGGGTTTCCGGTGGCGAAAGGGCCACCGTGCAAGCCTCAGCCGACAGGCTTCTTTCGGGTCTTGTCGAAGGGATGGTCCCTTCAGCCAGATACAGGAGCTTCAAATGCAGAACATCGTCATCCTCGCCGGCAACATCGGTCAGTCCCCGGAAGTCCGCACCACGCAAGGCGGGACCAAGATCACCAACTTCACCCTCGCCACCTCGCGCCCGCGCCTGTCCGAAGGCCGGGTCCAGCGCGACGAGAACGGCTACCGCGTGATGGACACCGAATGGCACCGCATCACCTGCTTCAACGGTCTCGGCAAGACGGTCGCCGATAACTGCGAAAAGGGCATGAAGGTGATGGTCCACGGCCGCATCCACTACACCAAGTGGACCGATGCCGCCGGGGTCGACCGCTACGGCTGCGAGATCATCGCGGAGAAGGTCGACTTCCTGAGCCGCCCGAAGGCTGGTGAAGGCGAAGACCCTGAACTGGTCGACCGCGAGGATCAGTTCGCGGGCTGAGACCCCGGAGATCCGACCCGGTGGCGCAAGCCGCCGGGTCTCTTCGTTTCGCCAGCGGGCGGGCGCAGAAGCCAGCCCGCATAAAGACGGCGGATAAGCTGCGCCGCGCCAACCCAATTCACGTTTGGGTCAACTCAGACAAGACCAATGCCTTCTTTGCGCGCCGCTTGTTAGGCGTGTACCAGACGGTCTTGCGTTCGCCTGTTTGGCTGAACTCATAGGTCACCCCGAGGATCCTCGCGCGATGATCCGGATCGACCATCCATTCGACGGGTGTGCCGATGTCAAATTCAGACGGCGGGATGGTCCGCTTGAGGGCAGGGGCTTCTGTGCTGGTCATTGTTCGTCTCCCTCGTTTGTTGTCTGAATTTTTGCCTTGGCCAGTGCCACGTCGAAAGCCTCCTGGAACCGGGCGCGGTAGGCGGGGCCCATGGCGCGCGCCAATCCAAGAATGCCAAGCGGGTCATGGATTTTCGCGAGGTCAGCTGCGAACTGCGGGCGCAAGGTCAAGGTCACGCTGGTCGGATGCTTGCCCCGTGCGCCGCGGCACTCTTCGACCTCCGGCATCCCATCCCGTTCCCAATCGTCGAAGACCTGATCGCGCAGACTCTGGGCAACGCGACGGATCAAAAACTGGACGGTGCAACGCGCAGCCGTGGCCCACTCTTCTGCCAGCCTTGCCTGACGGGTGGTCAGCGACAATGAGACATGGACAACATGCCCGCGCGCAACTGACCCAGTTGCAAGACCAGCCGCCTTACCATCCGAAGCCCTCTGGGTATTGAAAACCTTCTTCTCGTCCCGGGACTCTTCTTTGGACCCAAAGGGTCTGATGCTGACCTCGCCTGCGTCGCCACCTGGCGTCGCCGCCGCCGCCGCCGCAATCGCGGGTGACGAAGGGTCTGTCTCGGTCAATGCATCAACCGATGTCGGCGGCACCGGGATTGCCCGACCAGCAACATCACTCGCACCCAGATTCCCACCAAAACCCAGCTTGGCCGAAAACCCTATGTCCTGCCGGATGATCCGCATCATGTCCTTGCGCTGCGCCATCATGCGATCTCCGCCGGATTGAGGATCAGCTGGTCGATTTCCTCCAGAAGGTCCGCTGCCTCCTTCACGGCACTCTGGACATGTGCAGCAAGCGCCCGGTTTGGCGTCTTGTCCGCGATCACCCCGAGAAGCCCTTCTCTGTCCATCCGAACATAAGCGGCGCGGCTACCAAGATAGATCTCAAGGGCAGGCAAGGACTGGAACAGCTCTTCAGCCACCGCCCGCTCGGTCTCTGACACCCGCACAGGCACACGGTTGAGCAACACAGAAAACCCTGCAAGCTCGCCCGGCTTTTCCACCCGGCCGCGCAGCTTGAGGTACCAGTTGGCCGTTTCCAGCGTCTCGCTGAGATCACCGCGCGACAACATCATCGGGCAGATGATCCGGTGAGCTGCGACCGCCAGAACGTCTTGCGCTTCAGATCCGCCGCCGAAGGTGTCGATCAGGATGAGGTGCTCTTGATCGGGCTGTTCATAGATCTGCCCGATTGCTTCTGCCACCCGGAGGGCGTCGAGCGTGTGGATCACCTCAACCAAAGGGGACCAGTTGCCGGCCTCCTTTCCCGCCTGCATCCACGTGAGGCAGGATTTTGAGGCATCGGTGTCGAAGATCGTCACCGTCTCGCCCCGTGCAGCCGCAGCAGAAGCCAAGGCGCGACAGAGGGTGCTCTTGCCCGATCCCCCCTTGCGGTTCATCACCAGCACAACACGTATCCCGTAACCCATACCACCTTCCTCACTTCTCCGAGTGCGTTTCTCACAATGCGGAACGCTTAAATCTATTATCTTAACTCACATCGCTTTAATCTGAACGCCGATTGCGGATATCAGAAACCGGCTTACGCAAATCATATTGCGCAAGGCGTATCTCTTTAATCGTTTGTCTGATTACTGGATGCGTATGTCTTTTATCTGATCGCGCAATGCGTGTATCACAAGGCGGAACCCCGAACACACATCCCTGATGCCACAAGACGCATCCCACACTTCCTTTCTCCGGAACCTGAACACTGAACGACAGGCTCCGCACGGTAAACAAAACAAGGCTTTAGGCCCATAACGACAAGGAAAATGCGCCTCTGGCCATGTGGCTGGGGGTGCGCGATCCCTGTCTCACCTTGTGTGTTGCGCGATCAGCGAAACGCATTCGGTGGCGGGGGAGTTACCCAAGGTCAGCACAATCTGCAAGAGCATAAATCGCGCTTAGATTGCACTTGAAAGGGAGGTGAAGGAAGGGGTAGGAAGAGTGGCAGGAAATGCGATGTGTCTACAAATAATCGGTAGCAGAAGTTGGCGGTAAAATCAGATCTTCGCAAAACAAGACTTAAGTCACGGTCCAAGGATTTGGCGAAGGCTGGCAATGAAGTTTCTGATTCTGCAGTGCAGCAAGGGGCTGGGCGCGGACGGCCTCGGTCGGAGGACAAAGGACAGGTCGTGAGCTGCCGGTTGCCCGCCGATGAACTTCATGCTTTCGATGCGCTCTGCACCCAGCTTGGCGCAAAGTCCCGGTCGGACGGGGTGCGATCAGTGGTGCGGATGGCCTCAGGTTTCCTCGAGTTCAGCCGGGAGGACAGCGCCAAGCTCGAAGAAATCCGCTACGAGTTGGGCAAGATCGGCACCAACGTGAACCAGATTGCTCTGGCTGCGAACCGGGGCAGAGCGCCGATGGTCAAGGCGCAGTGGGCGTCGGTGGACGAGTTGCGGCGGTCGTTGCCGATGGTGGCGAAGGCGCTGAGCCAGATTATCGCCGAACGCCGGCGTCAGGGCGTGGCGCTGTTCCGGAAATTTGTCGAAGCTCAGGAGGGCGCGCGCCATGGTTAAGCTTGGGTCGCGCCCCATCGGGGTTGCCGAGGCCGTTCTCGGGGAGATCAACTTTCTGCGGCCGCAGCAGGGCAGAGTGAAGGCGGGCAGTTCGTCTTCGCCCAAGCGCGGGTTCAGTTTCTCAACTCGCGCCAGCCAGCTGTGGCGGTTTTCGCTGGGCTCAAGCGCGGCGATCCTGAAGAAAATCGGCAAGGGTGGCACGGCCAATGCCAAGGAGTTGGCCGCCCAGATGGACTACCTGTTCTCGAAGTCGGCCTCGATCTTCGGCAACGGGGTCGTGCTGGATGCCGACGCCAAGGGTCTGACCAAAGATGAGCGGAATGACATCGTCGGCGACTGGGTCGAGGATTGGCGTGGCTCACCCAAGAACGGCCACACGACACATCTCTTGATGAGCTTCCCGTCTCATATCCGTCCGGAGAAGGCAAAGCTGATTGCCGAGGCCTGGGCCTTCGAGATGTTCCAGTCGGGCGAGCATCAGGATGATGTCTGGTCCTATGTCGCTGCCCTGCACACCGACAAGGCGCATCCGCATGTCCACATGGTGGTCAACAACCGAGGCACGGTGAATGACAGCTGGTTCTTCATGGCCAAGGAGCATGCCTTCAACCTGGAGGTTATGAAGGAGCGCATGGCGGCAATTGCGGCCGAGGAGGGCGTGTTTCTGGATGCCACTTCGCGCGCCGAGCGCGGCTTGCTGACATATGGGCCATCACGGGCAGAGATCGAGCGGGCGCGGGCAGAGGGCCGGGCACCCGAGGAACGGCCGCGTGAGGGCAAGGCGCTGGACGATGCGTTGGCCACGATGGCGCGCACGGCGGATGCAATGAGGAGCCTGAAGCATGTGGCGGCACTGACCGGGCTGCCGGAGATTGGCGAGAAGATTGCCAAGGCGGAAGAAGCCCTGCGGCGGGGCGGGGTGTTGCAGCCATTTCCGGGCGATACCGCGACGGCTGAGCGGGCCGATCTGGACCGGCATTTCAGCGGGTGGATGGCAGAGGCGGAGGGCAAGATCCGAAAGATGCCTGTCGCCGAGCGCAAGGAAATGCGGGACGAGCTTTATGGCTATGCCGTCGACATTGCGAAGGGGTTGGGGGACGCCCGCGGCGCGCAACTGCTGCAGATGCTGCCGCAGACCAAGCTTTACGCGACGGGTCTTGAGGGTGACCGCCTGACACAGGGCAAGGAGGCCGTCGAACTGCAGCTAGGTGCCGCCGACCGGCTGAAAACAGATATCGTCGGCAAGGCAGTTTCCTTGGGTCTCAGTGGTGACCGGATGGCCGAGCGTCTGGAGACAGGGGCCGCCAATGCCTGGGAAGAGCGCGATTGGGTGCGCAGTGACTTGGCAACCCTGTCTGGGCGGCGGCATGCCGATCTTCGAAATCCGGATCAGAGTCGGAAGGTCGTAGATGGTCTTGAAGGCTTCTATGAAGCGGCGGCCAAGCAGATCGAGCATTCCCGGGCGCATGAAGTCGTTCCCGAAAATGACCGGTTGCTGCGCGCCCTCGGGTCGATGGGCCGCATCATGCAGGCGGATGGCAAGGTTGAGTTCCGGGGAGATGCCCATGCTGAGCGGTTCGCTGATGAGCTGCGTCAGCGGTATGGCACCGGGGTTGTGGCAGAACTGGCCAGCGGGCGGACGGATGCGCTAGCTGGTGATTTCGATGACGCAGACCAGCGGCAGTGGATCGCGCGGGCGGTTGTTTCTTCGGCTAAGTCGCATTTGGCGCTCGGGCTGACGCTGAAAGAGGCACTGCACGCTGAGCGGCTGCTCGCATCCACTCCTGCTCGGGGCGAGCACGATTGGGAGCGGTGATTGCGCTCAATGTCCTCATAAAGGTAGCGCTAAGGATTTTAGCACGTGCCGTAGTAGCCGCCGGAGTATCGGCAGTATTCTGTGGCAGCGCCGGAACGGATCATCTCTGCAGCAATGTCTCGGCCGTTGGGCAGCAGGCATTGGGCAACGAGGCGTCCATACCGATCAACGTCCAGAACAGCGCAACGTAGATGCTTCCCGGATATCAAACTGCGTAGGGTCGACGTGGCGGTTGAGCCGCCCTGGTGGTTCCATTCCGGTGCATCGAGGCCCCAGACACGAATTCGACGCGACTCGCCACTCAGCGTGAAGGTGTCTCCGTCCAGAACCTTGCTGACACGTGCTTCAAAGATGGGTGCTTCCTCGGCTCGAGCCATCCCGCCCACAAGGAAAAGTAAACCAATCCCGATTGCCACCGATGAGGGAATGCCAGCGAGATCGGCGCGACGAAGTCTGAAACGGCTCAAGTGTCTATACATGCGACCATTATCGCTCGGCTCGTCATATCACTGCAAGTTGCTTCCTTGATGGAAACCAGGACAAAACAGGTGTGGGTGGCGACGGCGGGCTGACGGATGCTTGCATCAGGCACTATCCAGCGCCACCAAGGGTTCGGCACGAGGGCATGCTGTTTAGCTGAACTGCTCAAGTTTTTGGGGCGGCAATCATGCCGTGACTTCCTGACAAGTCAGAATGGCATTGGTAGGTTGGCCCCACAAGTCACGCAGTCCAGGATGGTGAACAATGGCGAAGAGCAGGATCGATGAGGCATTGGCCGCTCTGAAAGCCGCAGGCAATGACGGTTTCGGGGCGCGCCCGGAGGTTCTTGAACGTCTCGGCTTGGATCTACTGCATCGACCGGCTCTGGGCGGTCAGATCGTTGCACGAATTTGCGCCATCGCAGAGCCAAGCCCACGCGACGAGGGTTTGCTCGACCTTCTAGGAGCAGGACTTGATGCTGCCCGCATCGCCCGTGAAAACGGCAAAGTACGTGGCCAAGCGCTTATCGATGCAGTCGAAGCGGCGCTTGAACTAGCACGCGGACAGGGCCGGATGACATCCGCGCATAGTTTGCTCTTTGCGAAGCTTTGGACCCGAAATGGCTTGCCCGCGCCGGCTGCTCTCGCACTTCAGGCCGAAGAGGTCGTTCCTGCTGCTGGTCGGCGCGCGTCCAATTCTGCTGAAGGTGATGTTCTGCTGGAAGGACTCTTTGCCGAACTTATCCAGCAGGCGGAGGGCGAACCACTTGCTCTGCATCACGCGCTGACCGAGAGCTTCCCGGCGATGCCGCCTGAAATGCGTGATCATGTCGTGGCCTATTCGGTCGGCCGCAGTGATCCCATCCATGCCGAACTGGCCTGTTATTGGTTGCTTGACCCAGCACAGCACATTCGTCTCACCGCAGCACAAGGCCTCGCCCATCGCCTTGCAAGTGCTGAACTGCCTGGGCGAATTCTCGCGTCACTGGTCGTCCTGCGCAGCTGGATGCCCGACGATGCGGCGCGTGCAAGGGTGGACACCATTCTCAAAGCGGCGATGCGTAAGAGCGTCGCACCTTCGACAGATCAGGTGCCGTGGACGATGCACAGCATCCGCGCGTCCTTGCCCGATGGCGGAGGGGCTCAGAGCATCGGCATTGCGCTACAATCCGGTACGCAGCGCAAAATGGCGATGCTGCTCCTAAAACAGGGGCAGGGTGTGAAAGACGCATATACCATCACCTGCCGAACAGCGCGGGACCAGAAATCTATCGTTGAGCGCATGACCGAAGAGGTCGGCGCTTTGACGGTTACATCAGACTATGTGCGGCGTGCCGTTTCAATTGCGCTGGCAGATGGTCTGGCCCAAGGTTTGCCGCCCGTTCCGGGGCTGATCGAGGTCGTCCGTCTTTGTGGATTTGCCGGGTTGCGGCCGGATGTGAAATCGACACCGGACCTCATCGCTGATCTCGCGTCAACGCGAGCCGTGCAAGCGCTTCCGCCGTGGCAGCACGGGGATCTGATTACCGCCAGCGAGGAATGGTGGGATCGTCACGAGACCATCGCAAGCTGGTTCGAAGACAGCGATGCAGCGCATTCCGTTCTCGACAAGGCGCGCAGCGCGAAATCTGCCGAGTCGGCACTTTGGAAATGGTTGGAGACCCGACGCGATTGGTGGGCACGCATTCTGGCCCGAGCCGCAGATGTCCTGGAGACGGCCAATCACCCGGATGCGACCGGTTTTGCCGCCTGCGCCATGGCTTTGCTGGAGGGTCGTGATCTGAAGAAGATCCCGGTCATGCTTGATGTGCATGAACAGACCATTGAAGCCTGGGTCCGAGATGATCCAGACTTCGATCCGGGCCTGACGTTTGAAGAACTGGCGCACGAAGCACCTGCGCCCGAAAGGAAGGGTGAAGTCGCAGCGCTCTTACGGGGCACCGAGCTTTCGGTGGACTGGCTTGACGGCTACATGACCGGCATAGTGATCGCGCCGAAGATGATCATGCCAAACCAATGGTTGCCTGCAGTTTTGGAGCCGGTCTTGCCACGGATCAACCCGTCGCAATTCCAGCGTTTCATGGACCTTCTCATGATGCGCGCTCAGACCGTCTCGGATGTTGCCTCTGTCCCTGACCAACTTGTCGCCACGATATCCGGCCGCTCGAAGAAGGGGCAGGCGGAATGGTGGAGCGGGTTTTCGGATGCCATGGAGAAGTTTCGGAGCGCATGGCCAAAGAAGGGTATGACCAAAGAGGATCGGCGGCTTTTTGAGATTGTCACCGGTGGATTTACAAGCGCGGACATGACGGAGTTTGCGGCTCTGGTCGGGCATCGCCAAGAGCGCAATCTTGGTTGAGGAGGATATTCATGGGGTTCGATGAGGGCGGGGAGCAGCCTGACCGCAGTGCGGTGTCGCAGTTGCGGCGGACCAACGCCAAGCGAGCAGCCTAGTGCCCACCGGCTCGAGACTTTGACGATAAAATTGGCATATCGGCACGCCTAGCACTGCCCGATCATCCCCGAGCCCGTTGAGCTTGACACTTGGGTGTCGAAGCGCCACCTTTAGTTGCAGGAGGTGCCCCATGGCTCAGTCTGTGAAAATTGCTGACGACAGGCTGGTCGATGACGCGCGGGTCATGGCAGAGCTCCAGAGCCGGTCTTTGGCCGGGCAGATCACGCACTGGGCGCGCATCGGTCGCGCCATCGAGCGGTCTGGCCGGTTCGATCATGTTAGGCTGTCGCGGGTGCTGGCGGGCGAGGCTGAGACGACCGCCCTCACACCCGAGGAGAAGGCGGTTTGGTCGGAACGTTTCTTGGTTAAAATGTCGGAACCCGGACCCGCAGAAGAGGCCTTTTTCACCGAGCTGCGCGTCAGCGGCAAAGCGGTCGGTCTTGATGCTTCCGGCAAACTCATCGCCGCAGAAGCGCAAGCCGAGGAATGAGCCCCACTCTTATTCTGCTTGCAGGGCCAAACGGCGCTGGTAAGTCGACGCTCTATCAGACCCGCGTGGCGCCTGCTTTTGCAGGAACTTTCATCAATGCCGACATCATTCAGCGCGAAGAGCTTAGAGATCCTAGCCCCGAGGCCGCGTATAGGGCAGCGGAGATTGCAACGCAAAGACGAAGCGCGATCCTGGCCGCTGGCGGCGATTTCGCGACCGAGACGGTGTTTTCGCATCCATCAAAGCTTGATCTCGTAATTGAGGCGCGCGCCTTAGGCTACACCATCTGGGTGATGCATGTGGGCGTGGACAGCCCCGACCTCTCGGTAGCGCGCGTCGCGCACCGGGTCGGAACTGGCGGCCACGACGTGCCCGAAGGCAAGATTCGCGAGCGATATGACCGCTCGGCACCCCTCATCCGCGAGGCCGTGCACCTTGCCGATATTGGCCTCGTCTACGACAACTCGGTTGCGGGCCGACCCCCGAAGCTTGTTCTAACCTTTGAACGTGGCCTTCTGGTCCGGGTCAGGCCCAATCCATCGGTCTGGATCGGCAGAACCTACGCCGCAGATATTTTGGGGGCGAGCAACATCGAGGACACTGAATGAAATCTTTAAGGATAGGCCTGAAGCAGGCTGACCGCCTGGCCAGCATGCCAACAGATGATAGGCGTGCGTTCATTTCGGAAGGTCTGACGATTATTTACACGAGTGCAATCAGTTTCTGGGAAGGTGCCCGACTGCTCAGTTCCCGTACGCGTGAAGCAGATGTACTGGAAGAATACGCCACCGAAGAGGCGGCAAAGATTTTGATTCTTCTTGACGTTTTTCGCGCACCACCCGCACGGCACGGGGACGTTCTACGCCAACAGCTGAAACGGTTTTACAGTCACCACGACAGATTAATCTATGCTGAGGCCGTAAAGTGGAAGCCGATGCACAGGGCACAGCTCCAAGAATATCTTGACCATACACGGAGAAGCCACACGCTTGATGGCCCTGCAGGTGAGTTCATTTTGCCAAACGGACCCGTCTTTGAGCGTGAGAGAAAGCTCTATGCGGATGTGATCGCCTATGAGGATAGGGCCATCCATTGGAACGACCCTGTCGGATCGGGTGCTGCGAAGGGCACCCTTCCTTTCTTCGACCATCCGCCTGCAATTGTGAGTCTGATCATATCGATGTCTCGAATTGGCCTGCTCACTGTGGAGGGCGTCAAGGCCATCGAGGAAACATGGGGCAAGGTCGATTTCATGGATACGGATGGCGCGGTGCTTGCGCGCGACCTCAGCCACCAAACGTTGATTGAGCTAGAGAAGAGCGGCAAAATACCTCAGGACGCCCAGCCAAATGACGTTTGGCAGGTCAAAGATGCTTGGCCGTTTCCAATGTGGAGCATGGATCTCAAGAAACTGGATGTACCACTGGCGGAGATGGAGGAGGAGCGCGACAGGGGCCGTTGGTCTGAATATAGTGATCCGGGATACTAAGGGCAGGTTGTCAAATGCGTGATGGAGGTTTCCCGGTTGACGATGAGGACGTGCTTGAAACCATGGCCCGGATGCTGGCCGCGGCGGGAGAGACCGAGGCAGCAAGCCTGATCCGAAGCGGCCGCTGCAAGTTTGAGTGGGATCACAGGGACAACTGGAACGGCGGAACGGACTGCTATGTCCTTCGCATCGCGATTGCCGCTGAAAATTTCGTGGCTATTGGCGATCGCAAGACAGCACTCGAAGGAGTCATAGTCAAGCGCCTGGAAGAAGCGGCCAGTCAGTTTGGTACTGATTGGTACTCCGTCGCCTTGTCACCAATGATCGTCTCCATGCCAGGCCGCCCGGATCTGGAAGGTGGGCCGGTTTCCTATTCAGTCAGGCGCGCCATCATTGATCTGCTGCGACAGGAAGATGTCCCTTGGCGTGGCGAATTATCGGATGTCGATTTCCTTGCACCGGTATTTGACCTTGATGTGATGCCGTCTCACGACAGTCGATTCAAGACAGCCGGCCAAGACATCTGGCAGCATAGGGTCAACAATCCCGAGGATTGGCCAGACGACTGGATTTTCACAGATGAGCGGTTCAATTTGCTCGGAGGCCCCGACGTAACGTTTCTGGCCTTCGTCGAGCGTCTGGTTGCACCAAAAGTCAGACCGGATCGGAAGCTGGCATCCGCCATGGTGCAGCGCATGAACGAGGAGTTGCGACGCACAAGTTGGACTTTGGTCGAGCGAGAAACCCTCGCGGGCGATATACGCTACCGAGCCGAACCTTTTGAGCCGGTGCTGCTCCGATCCCTTCAGACCATGCGGGCGTCCGCCGCCATCCTTTCAAGCAGCTGGATGCATCAAGAACTCGAACGTATCGAGGCCGCTATCGACACGGACCCGGCGTTGGCCATCGGCACGGCAAAGGAAATGGTCGAGACGTGTTGCAAGCATATCGTTGACGCATTGAACATCCCGTTGCCCGCCAATCCTGACATGCCTGACCTGACGAAGGCAGTTTTGAAGGCACTCAAGCTTGTACCAGAAGGAATATCGGACGAGGCGAAGGGTGCAGAGACAATCAAGCGCACGTTGAGCAGTCTAGGGCAGATCACCAAAGGCCTCGCGGAGCTGAGGAAGCTCTATGGCACTGGCCATGGGCGTTCGTCGGTACACCGTGGGCTGACGGCAAGGCATGCTCGACTTGCCGTGAACTCAGCATCGGCATTTGTGGAATTTGTCTCATCAACGTATCTGGCGCGAAAAACGCCGATGCCGCAGGACAAACCGTAACCGGCCGGTTCCCATCACTCCAGAAACCTGGCACCAGTTTAGGCCCATCCCCCAAGCTCAGCAGCGACCCCGACGAAATAGCTCGGGATGTGCGCTAGAACCGCGCGTACGATCTCCTCTTGCTGGCAGGCTGCACGGACGCCGTCCCGGTCGACGACATCTCCCCAGACGAGCCCGAGAGTACTCGCAACGTATCGATCCGCGAACCCGGCCTCGTGAAATGCAATCGCCGCGCGATCGGTCAGGCCGTACTTGATCTGCTTTTGCAGCAGGCTGGTGCCCATGTGCAGTGCGTCGTCCAGTTCCTCGGTCAGATCCGCTATCGATGCCGCAATCATCGCAACATCGTAGCCAAAGCCGCTCTCACACAACGCAACAGCATCTTCGACGGTGACATGGTCACGCCCGACCTTAACTCTTGCCTCAGCCAGTGTGTCGAAGATCACGGCATAGGATCTACCCGCCACCCACTCTTGGAGAGCACGGGGAACTAAATCCTGAATGCTGATCGCCTGGATCGCGCGGGACGTGGAGAAACGGAGCGCCAACGGAGAAATTACGGCAAGCAGCCGGTTCTCCTGCACTGCCGTCTGCAAATTCTCGAAATTCTCATTGAGCCAGTTTGTGAGTTCGGCAACCGCTGCCGGTGGCAGGGGCGAACGTCGAATGAGCGCGCGTTGGTCGCCATCGGTGTTGACCGCGACCGACTGCGTGTTTCGCGTGATGGCGGGCACTGATTTCAGATGATGGCGGGCACCCGTTTCGCGCGATGACGGGCAGCTATTTCACGCGATCGCGGGCAGCGATTTCGCGTCATCGCGGGCAGGCCTGGTCGGCAAAGAGAGGATAGAGCTGCGCTCCTTGAAGAGAGGGGGGCAGGATGCCGACGGGACGACTGAACATGCGGCGGATACGCGATGTTTTACGATTGAAGTTTGGCCAGGGCCTGAGCGAGCGGCAGGTTGCCGCCTCTCTGGGGCTGAGCAAGACAAGCGTTGGAACTTACCTGCACCGGGCGCGGCAGGCGGGTCTGACCTGGCCTTTGCCACAGGGTCTCGACGATGACGGGCTGGAGCTTTTGCTGTTTCCCGCAGCGCCAACCGTGCCCGCCCCCGAGCGGCCGTTTCCGGATTGGATCAGCATCGACCGAGAGCTGCGCCGTCCCGGGGTGACCCGGATGCTGCTGTGGGAAGAATACCGTGCGGCCCATCCGGCAGGCTTTGGCTACACATGGTTCTGCACCCATTTCGACGCCTGGAAAGGGCGGGTTCGCCCGACGATGCGGCAGACCCATGTTGGCGGCGAGAAGGTCTTCGTCGACTTTGCCGGCGACACGATCGACGTCATAGACCCGGCAAGCGGTGAAGTGCAGCCCATGAAGCTGTTCGTCGCCGCGATGGGCGCATCGAACTACACCTATGCCGAAGCGGTCGCCTCGGAGGGCCTTGAAGACTGGATCGGTGCCCATGTGAGGCTGTTCACCTTCTTGGGTGGCGTGCCCAAGGTGGTCGTGCCCGACAACCTGAAGTCGGCCGTGCTGAAGCCGGACCGCTACGATCCCGGACTGAACCGGACCTATGCCGAGATGGCGGAGCATTATGGCACGGCGATCCTGCCAGCCCGGCCTCGCAAGCCCCGCGACAAGGCAAAAGTCGAGGTTGCGGTGCAGGTGGCGCAACGCTGGATCCTGGCGCGGCTGCGCAACCGGCGCTTCTTCTCTCTGGCGGAGCTGAATGCCGCGATCCGGCAGTTGTTGGATGAGTTGAACATGCGGGTCATGCGCGGCTACGGCGCCAGCCGGGCCGATCTCTTCGCGACGCTCGATCGGCCGCATCTCCAGCCGTTGCCGCAGGCCGCTTATACCTTCGCGCGATGGAAACGCGCCCGAGTGGCGTTGGACTATCATGTCGAGGTGGACAGTTCCTGGTATTCCGTGCCCTTCGGCCTGATCCGGGAAGAGGTGGATGTTCGCATCAGTGGCGACATCGTGGAGATCTTCCATAAAGGTCAGAGGGTTGCCAGCCACCTCCGCTGCCCCGGACGCCGCAGCCATGTGACGCTGCCCGATCATATGCCCTCGGCCCATCGGCGGCACGCCGAATGGACCCCGGCCCGGATGCTGGCGCAGGCCGCCAAGCTGGGACCGTCGGTCACCGCCTTTTGCGAGGCGGTCATGACCGCCAGGCCACATCCCGAGCAGGGCTTTCGAACCTGTCTCGGGGTTCTGGCCCTGGCCAAAAGCTACGACGCCACGCGCCTGGATGCCGCCTGTCGGCGCGGCCTGACCATCCAGACCCGATCTGTCGCCTCGATCAGGTCGATCCTGAAGAACGGGCTCGACCGGGCCTTCCTTGAGGACCGACCCGAAGACCGCCCCCTGCACCACGCCAATATCCGTGGGCAGGGTTATTACCACTGAGAAGGAGAAGACTGATGTTGACCCACCCCACTTCCGAGCGCCTCACCGCGCTCGGCCTGGCCGGAATGGCACGCGCGCTGGATGAGCAGCGCCGTGCCGGCCCCACCTATGAAGCACTCGGCTTCGAGGAGCGTCTCGGCCTTCTGGTCGATCGCGAGGCCGCCGAGCGCGACACCAAACGCCTGACCGCCCGCCTGAAGTTCGCGGCCCTCCGGCAGACCGCCAGCGTCGAGGATCTCGACCTGCGCACACCGCGTGGCCTCGACCGCGCCGTCATGGCGCATCTGATCGACGGGGGGTGGACCCTTCGGCATGAGAACCTGCTGATCACCGGCCAGACCGGCCTCGGCAAAAGTTGGATCGCCTGTGCCCTCGGTCACAAAGCCTGCCGTGACGGACGCAGCGTCGTCTACCACCGCGTCCCGCGCCTCTTCGAGGCCCTCGCCCTGGCCAGAGGAGACGGGCGTCACGCCCGCATGCTCAAAGCCATCGCCAAACTGGACGTGCTGATCCTCGATGACTGGGGTCTGGCCATCCTCGCCCCATCGGAGCGACGCGATCTGCTGGAAATCCTCGAAGATCGCCACGGCCGTGGTTCTACCATCGTCACGAGCCAACTCCCGGTTGAGCACTGGCATGAAGCCATTGGAGATCCCACCCTGGCTGACGCCATCCTGGACCGCCTCGTCCACAACGCTCATCGCCTTCAGCTCTCAGGCGAAAGCATGCGCCGAAAAGTCACGAAACCCCTTGACCTCGGCCATCAGGCCTGACTCCATGAAGCCGTCGATCAGCCTGCCCGCGACCGCGAAATGGCTGCCCGCGATGCCGTGAAACAAGCGCCCGCGATCGCGCGAAATCACTGCCCCAATCGCGCGAAATCCGCAACCGACACCCCGATCGACCGAAACACTTCGACGAGACGCATCCGCGTCTCTTCGTCAGCGAGGTGATAGGCCAACGTATTGGCCGCAAGTTCAGTGGTGCGCTCTGCGGCGTCCTCTCCTTCAGCAAAGGTCATATTGGCAACGAGGAAAGCGGCAACGTTCTGTACTGCGCGGGCGCGGCCTTCGATGAACCCGCGAAACTCCCGTTCGCTAATATTTGGTTGAGCCGCGAGTGCCGCGGCCACTATCTCATTGATCCGGGGGGCATCGGCGAAGACGAGATCGAGCCACTCCGGCGGGATTTCCTGAACAATCGGCGGCTGACGCTGCTGGTACGGATCAAATAGCGAGAGGATCGAGCTGCGCGACGGTTCGGAGTTTCGAGCATCAAGAAGTTCAATGGCGCTGTTCCAGGTCCTTCGGCCGAGAAATTGCTGTCGCTGATCATAGATCGACGGGGTCGAGAAGATGACGCTGCCTTCGGTATGCATCCCGGCGCGACCTGCGCGGCCCATCAGATTATGGAAGTCGCGCACTAGGATCTGTTCCCTGCCTTGGCGCGTCGAAGTGACAATCAGATATTTGAGCGGAAAGTTAACGCCCTGGGCCAAGGTAGAGGTGCAAATGACGAACTTTGCCAAACCCTCTTTCATGGCATGTTCGATCGCAAGCCGGATGCCTTGCGGCGTGTCAGCATGATGAGCGAATAGGCCAAGAGCCGCCGCGCGGGTCGCAGATGCGCCGGCTCCCAGCTCGAGTTCGCAGAGCGCGCGGATCTTCTCTACTTCGGCGGCGTCCGAGGTTTCGATCGGCCATTCGAGTTCGACGCCGCGATCAACGATTTCGGCGGCGCGCGAGCAGATTTTGGTCACGCTGTCTTTTCGACCGCAGAAGATCGCAACACTGCCATTGCGTACGACGTGCAGGCCGAGGAACAAACCGACGTCACCGCCGGTCTTCTCTGGAAATCTGCGCTGTGCAGTTTCCCTGCCGCGGAGCGGCAGAGCGATATCGGCGATGATGCGCGGCACGAAGTATTCTCGCTCGGCCGGATCCTCCGGCTTCACATATTCGAGCCGCCCGCGCTGGTCCTGCCAACTCGCGAACGCGATGCTCTTGGTTGTCGGCAGCAGGCCCTCGGCGCCGACAACCGCATCGGAATCGCCGACCAGCCATGCGGCGACATCTGGCGCGTTGCCGATCACGGCGGAGATCAGGACGATCTGGGTTTCGGTAGGGAGCGACATACGCAGCGACGTGAGGAGGAGTTCGTAGGTTGGCCCCCGTGTCATCCCGTCGAATTGATGCCCTTCGTCGTATATCACCAGACCGATCCGCTCGGCTAGTTCGGGCGCGCGGCGCAACATGTAGAGGAGCTTTTCGGGTGTGACGATCAGCACTGAGTCTTCCGCGAACAGCGCATCGAGAGCGAGGTCGAACTGATAGGCGTCCGATGCTTCGTCCAGCCGCACATTCTCGCCGGCAAAGGCTGTCACCAAGTCTCCACGGATGTCGTGGCAGAGCGAACGATAGGGGGCGACAATAACGGCAAGGTGTGCTCGACCCGATAGAAAGGCCGATCGAATGATGATTTCTGTAGCGCGGGTCTTGCCTGCGCTCGTCGGCATCTGGATGACCACGGAGCGACCTGCGAACACGCCAGCATCCGCGATCCGCTGCTGGGCGGGCCAAAGCTCGATCGGAAAATGCGGCTTTGCGAGCGCCGGGCGCCAGATGTCTGGCGCCATGCCTGACGCTGTTGGCAGTATTGTCCGCGCGGCGTTTCTGAGCTTGAGCGCACACAAGGCACCCACAACGTCGGAGTAGAACAATTCGCGCGGGGAGCCAGATCGGTGGAAATAACCACGGAATGCGCGGCAAACCTCAGCGATGTCACCTGTTTCAGCCTCAAAGCTGAAATAGCCGCCCAAAGCCTGCAGGAGCTGGTTCGTCACCGCTTGATGAGCGTGAGGCCCGTCAATGGGAAAGAAGCTGTTCTTGAGGATGCTGTAGACAAGATGGCCGAGGCCGCCCGCGAGGCCAAGATCGGGCGCAGCCATGTGTCGTATGATTACGGTCGCGCTGCCGACATTCCCAGCGATGTAATAGGCCGCGGCACACAACAAAGAAAACTCGGTGTTTAGGTCAGCATCGAGTTGCGCGTTCAGATAGGCATCGAAAAAAATCGAGGCGAAGCGCAGCACGCCTTGTGGATCTTCGTCCAACTCGCCCCAACCGAGCGGCCGGGGAAGCGTAGCCGGTGCCACAGCCACGCCTTCAAGCGTGTCAGCAACAGCTGCCGCAACGTCACCCAAAATGCCGATAGCCAAAGGGAAGAGCATCGATGGGTCGCGCGGCAGCGCATTAAAGTCCGCCGGCGCAACGCGGAATTCGTGCATCTTTGCCCGTGCTCGCGTGGTGGACAGGATGGTAAGCGCGGTCGCTTCAGGCCTCATCGGCTGCCCTTTCGTAAAGCGCGTGCACTAGCTTCATCAGCGACGGTCCGCGGATCACCAGAAGGCGCAGATTCTCTTGGTTGAAATGAACCGCGCCGTCGGTTGCTGTAAAATCAGTCCCGGCAAACACGGCCTCATCGAGAATGGCGGCCGCACCGTTTATACGGCAAAAGGGCCGGTCGGCTTGGTTCTGAAAGCGCTCGACCTTGCGAGCATCTCCCATCTCGCCTCGATCGAAGAAGCGCCGTTTGATGGCATTCAGGCTCATGCCCTCCCGTAGTCTGTCCTTAATGCTGTCATTGATCGCATCCTGAAGCCGATTTGCGTCGGTCGTCGACATCCCGGATTTGGACTCGAAGATAAAAAGCTCGTCGGCCGGTCCAGGATTTTCCTCGTTCGCGAACTTGAACCCGATGACATCGCACCCCTTTGTCGAGTCATTTCGGTTCCAGCGGTCCTGATAACGCAGCTCGCGCGGGCACCAGTATCCCAGAAAATATTGAATGAAGTCGGCGACGATGATCTCGCCAAAGTCTCCTGATCGGAGACTTGGCCCAGGTGCCACCTTCGCATCAGGGAAGAGAATCGTTCGCAGAAAAGTGGCGTGGTCGAGCCCGGTGCCGCCGGCCATGAACGGCAAATCAGAATCGGAAATATAGTGTTCGCGAAAATGTTTGGACCATTCCGATAAAACTGCGGCATCTTCTTGTGGATTGAGCGCCCAGATTTCGATTTCGCGGCCGCACGCTGTCGCCTGACGTTCTCCGGTATCGATTAGCCAGTTCAAATAACCCGGTGGTGCCACGAACAAAAATCCTTTGCGATCGATGTGCTGAGATGCCTTTAACTGGTTGCGGAAACAAGCAAGGGCCCCCTTGTTGAGAGTCCTCGGTAGCTTCAACGCACCCGTCGATCCGTCTTGACGCCATACCTCCCTTTGTCAATCCGTCTTGCCAACGGTCCGATCGCGGTTCCACATGTCGGCCAGTGAGTTCTCGCCCGTCGAAAGCATCCTGTTTCCCGACCATCATAGAAACCATTGGCTCAAGGGCCGACTATCCCTTTGATGGATGAACCGCGCTTAAGGTTCAACCGGCCTTCTTGAGCAGGCTCATGGTTTTTCCGTCGATGCGAACTTCCACTTGGCCGCGCGCGACATAGGGTTCGATCTGTCGGGCAAAGCGAGGGACAAGTTTGTGCGAAGCAGGGAAGCGATGCCAGCGTCCTGATCTGGCGTAGGCATCATTGAAACCACTGAGGGTGCGGAAGCTGCCCGCATTCTGAACGGCTTCTGTCCCTGCCTCTTGCCTTACACCGCATCAAGAGCTTAAGTCGGACAGACACCCATGACAGAACCTTTGCGGGTTTTTGTCCGTGGTGTGGCCCTCCCAAAGGGCACTCTGCCTGATTCGGACTGGGGTCCTTCGTGATGCGCACAATGGCACCTATGCGTCTTGTGCCTGAAGCTTGAGGGTGAACTTGTTCATCCGGGCTACCGAGATTGCTGCCGGCGGTTTCAGGACTTCGAGATTCACTTGGACTTCAACGGAGCGCTCGGATTGTTTCGTGATCTGAGGAGCTTGAGCATCTGCCGCCACCGTTGGTATTTGCCGTGTAGCCTCCTCCCGCGCCACAATCTCCGCCGCCAGTTTCGGTTCAAGCTCCGTCGGTGCTTCTTCCTTCACCTTCTCCGGCTGCACAAAATCGACTACCATCTTTTCAGCCAGCCGCCGTTCCAACGCCTCCATCCGTTGGGTCAGGACCTGCACGTCCGCAGCTTCCTTGGGCGGATAAGGCAGGGCACCCTTCTGGGCATCAAACAGCTTCTTGAATGTTGGGTCCTGGAAATAGACGATCCGGTGGACCAGAAGCGGGTTCTGCCTCTCCGGGATGAGGATAGCCTGATCCGGGTTCAATCGCCGCACCTCGTCCGGGGTCAACAGCGGCCGTTCCTCCATCCGCCGACTGACTGATCGGCGCTGCATGAAATCCCGATCCCGCGAGACGCTGTCTGACACCGATAGCTTCGTCGTCTTGCCCAGAGCGTCCGAAATCTCCCCCGCCGTCTTTTTGTCGTTGGCGGCTAGATAGAGCTTCATGCCGGCGGCGGACTCGAGCGACAGGCGGACGTTTTCGCCGTAGATATTGTCGAGACCGGGGATCGACTGGGTGATGATCGACACGCGCGCGCCATGCCCAGCGAGCTGTTTCAGGGCCTGCTCGACAATGGGCATTGGCCCCAGTTGGTCGAACTCATCCAGCATGACCATAACGGGCCAGGGCTCTGATTTCGGGTCGGGGAGGGTGGAGCGCATGGTGGCGATGAGCTCGCCGAAGAACAAGCGCACCAGAGGCGACAGGGTGCGAATGTCGTCGGCATTGACCACGACATAGATCGACATCGGTCGCTTTCGGAGATCGGCGAAGGAAAAGTCATTGCCGGAGGTCGCGCGATCGACGGCTGGGTTGTTCCACAGTGTCATGCCCGCTCCGCCAAGGACCGAGGCGTGGGAGGACAAGGTCCGGTCAGAATAGCCCGCGAACTTGCGGAAGGTCTGAGCCGCGTTGGGGTGTTTCACTTCTTCGGCATGCTCGCCGTAAACCTCCTGGGTAGCACCCCGTCCAAAGAGGATGCGGCTGATCTCGCCGATCGTGGGTCTGCCCCGCTCAATGGCCAGAAGGCCAGCGGCCACGAAAAGCTCACGTCCCTCGGTCAGGAAGTCACCAGCCGTCCCCTTGTCCGAAACCGTCAAGAAGTAGTCCGATATCTTGGCCAGCTCCGTGTAGCGTTGTTCGAGATTTTCAATGCGGGCGACGCGCTCGAGCGGGTTGTAGCGATGGGTCGGATGTTCGAAATCGAAGGGTGAGAAGCGATAGACCGCGTCGCCTTCGGCCTGGCGGTGCCGGGAAGTGGCCTCGAAAATCTCGCCCTTCACGTCGAGGACAACGATGCTGCCGTTAAAGAGGAGGGTGTTCGGGATGACATAGCCCACGCCCTTGCCGGCCCGCGTAGGTGCCACGACGAGGCAATGCGGGAATTTCTGGAAAGTGGCGCTGACATACGGCGCGGTCTTGGAAGGGGCCCCGAGTTTGCCGAAGACCATTCCCGCCCCCAAGGGCTGCAGAAGGCCATTGGCTTTCATCTCCGCCTTCGACTGGAACTTGGCCTGACCGTATTCGGTGAGCTGTTGGCGAAAGGTTAGTGCGACGGCCGCAACCGTGAAGAGCACGGTGGACGCGCCGACGATTTGCCAAGGCAAGACCCAGGGCACGGAGGTCAGCCGGGCAAAGCCGGGAAACTCAGCTATCAGGACAAAGATGCCGGTCGCATTCGGATCGCGCCCCAAGATCAGGTTGAGAACGAGCCCTCCGGCGATCAGACCAACCAGCAGGCCGGACGTGAGACCAAGGGGAAGCAGCAGTGCAATGCGTTGCATGATCAAAACTCCCGGTCTTGATTGCGATCGTGAGCATATGCCCGCGCGTGTTCCGGTGGCCGCGACGCCGCTTGCGCCACCATTCTGCGTTCTGCTGCCTCCGCTTCATGCGCGCTGAGACCAAGCGAGGGATGTTCTTTGGCAGCCGAAACGACGGCCACTGCCATCGCCGCCCGTACGGCCGGATCCGGTACATCCTTGGCCAATGCCTCGGTACGGCCAGCGGCGATGTCTTTCAACACGTTCGCCCCGTAGCGCTCTTTCATTTCTTCGACGAAATCCCGCGCCTGATCCTCGTTGCGGAAGGAGACGGAACCTTGGTGCGCGTGAACCTTTGCCATTTTGCCCAAAGCCTCGACCATCAGATCAGGTCCTCGCGACACCTCGATGCTGCGGGCGGACTGGATCAGCTCGGCGGCGCGCTCATAGAAGCGATCCAACCGCTCTGCTGCGGCTCCACGGCCCTGCGTGCTGTTCAGGTCATAACCCCGAAACTTTGCGACTTCGGCGATGTCGGATTTCACCCAAGCTTCTTCCTCTCGGGCGTTTGTGGCCCCGGTCTCCAGCCGCTTCTCGAGCTTTCTGGCGTCGATCCCAACCAAGCTCGCTCGCAGCCGCAATTCATCCCGAAGGCTGCTTGCGCTCTCGGTCTGAAGTTCTGTTTCAGAGCCGCGCACAGTCACGGCGTTCGTGCTGATCGCAGTGCTGTAGATTGTCGAACGGGCGGGTGCCTCGGGTTCGGCAACTGCGCGATCCAGCCCAAAGGCTGCCGTCGCCTCTTTGGCGATGCCCTGCATTTCCGCGCGGAGGTCGTCTTGTCGGTCCGAGGGCAATCTGTCGATCTGGGCTGTAGATTGCGCCACCCAAGCCGAGATTGCCCGCGCAGGGTCGGAAGCAAAATCGCTCCGCTGCCGTTCTTCTTCGACATAGGCCGCCACCACCGGGCTTTGCGTCAGATGCTTGGCCAAGGCTTCACTGAGTGGCCCTTCATCAGGAAACTTCGCCAGAACCTCGGCCCCACCATCGCGACCGTAGGAGGTGACGGCCAAAAGCTCGTCGGGCAGAAAGCCGCTAGAGCCTTCGCCGTCGACAAAGCGACCTGTACCAAGCGTGGCCTCTGCATCGGGGATATGCTCGGCCACCACCTTGCGAAACTCCGGGTCGGCGACGAGCCGCTCGGCCAGATAGCGGGTGTTTTCATTGTCCCGGCCAAGGGTCAGGACGAGCTGCGCATCTTCGCCTGCATAGATTGCGGTCTCGGGGCGGGCGAATTCGGGCTGTGGCCGATGTTCAAGGACAAGCCCTTCCGGCCCGCGATCGGGTTCTTCCACCAACGCGCGGTCCACCTCGGCCGCGCGCTTCACGGCCAGATCAAGACCTTCTTCGCCACCCTCGTAGAAATCATGGGCGTAGCGCAGGGCCTCGCGGGAATTTGGAAAGGTGCGCTCCGAGACGGTGAGCTCACTCGCCCCTCCCGGCAGATTTGCCTCGTAGCCCGTGTGAATCCCTCGGTCGGTTGCAACCGCCACGGGCCGCAACTCGACATTTGCATCAGTGGTGACCCAGTCGCCTGCAGCGATGATGGGTGGTCTTTCGGCAAGGGTGTCCTGGGAGGCTGCCACTTCGCGATCCGCCACTTCCTCCCGGGCTTGCACTGCCGCGCGCAATGTCGGCCCGGGTGGGACCGCGTCGCTGTGGTCCGCCCAAATCGCCGCTGCCTTTTCCGGCGCGCGGCGCGCGAAGGCCTCGAGATCATCCCTCAATCCGGTATCCATCCGTTCGGTCACGGCCGGCCCATCCTTGCCCCACTCGACTTTGCCCAACCGTTCCGTCAGCGATGCTTCCATCGCATTCAAAAACCCGGCGCGGAACTCGGCATCCGGCGCATGCGAGTCCGGCAGAGATTTGAAGTACCGCGTCTCGCCTGTCTCATTGGCCCCGTGGATCTCTGTCCGGGCCATGGTGCGCGCGGTGTTGCCATCGATATGCGCGACCGAGGGCCGCTCGGCAGGATCGGCGCGGAAGAAGGCCTCGCCAGCTTGGCGCGAGTCTTCGAATTCTTGCGCCGCCCCTGAAAGGGTCAGCCGGACCGAGAAATATTCCTTGTGTCGCTCGGTTGCAGGACGCTCCAAATCACGGCGCTCTGTTTCTGGGCGGTTCAGCCCTGCATTGCTGTCGTTTTCCATGGGGTACCTGCGGGGCAAAGAGCCGGAAAGAGGGAAGAGGAGGGGGGCGCTGTCGGGTTCCGCGCTGGCGTCAGTCGTCGAGGCCGGGGAAATACATCTCCATGATCCCGCGCTGGTCGCCGATGCGGCCCATCTGCAGGATCACGTCGATCGAGGTTTGCAGGTATCGGATCACTTCGCCAAAACTGAGCTTGGTGCCTTGGGCCATCACCAGAAGCGCCAGCCGGTCCATGGCCTTGCGCGCCGAATGGGCGTGCAACGTGGTGAACGAACCCGAATGCCCGGTGTTGATCGCGTCCAGAAACGTCGCGGCCTCGGCACCGCGCAATTCGCCCAGGATGATCCGGTCAGGTCGCAAACGCAGCGTTGCCTGCAAGAGCTTGTCGGCAGACCGAGGCGAGCCCTCGTCACGCTGCGCGATGAGACTGACGGTATTGGGCTGGCCGGGCAGAAGTTCGAGGGAATCCTCAATCGTGACGATGCGCTCATCGGCCGCGACCATTTCCAAGAGCTTTCGGCCAAGCTCGGTCTTGCCGGTCGAGGTGCCGCCCGAGACGATGACGTTCAGCCGCTCGGAGACCAGCTTGCCCAAGAAAGCCTCGACATCCGCCCCTTCCGATCCGGCGCGGATCTCTGCCACCATCGCGCGGCGCTCCTCTTCCAGGGAGTTTTCCTGTCCTCTCAGGAAGCTGAAGGATTTGGCGACGCGCCGAACATCTCCGTGCTGGGATCGAAACACCCGGATACCGATCACTGTGCCGCCCGAGACGGCAGGGGAGCCCACCACCTGACAGCGCAGCATCAGATCGCGATACCGCACTGCCGCCGAAACCAGCGGTGCGGTTTCCGTGAAGGTGTTCGAGGTCGAGTTTGCGATCTGGGAGGCCAAATCGCGCACAGACCGCGCCGGCAGGGCGGCAAGCCCGCTTGGGGTCATGTGAATCTGCCCCGCACGCTCCAGCCAGATCGACCCGTCGGCATTGATCGCCAGTTCCATGACGGCCGGATCCGACAAGGCGGCGTCGAGCTGCCCGAGATAGGTGTCGAGATAGCTCATCAGTAAAACGCCAGATCCGCATCGACGCGTATCATCACGACCGCGCCCTGGTTGACGCTGATCGTCGGCGGGATGCTGAGATAATCGGCCATCACGGTGTTGACCGCCTCGCCCAAATCGGTGCCGACGTTTTCAGCGGTGTCCGAAGCCACTTCATTGGCCGCGTATTTGTCGGCTGCCAGTGTTGGTACGGCACCGATGAGGGAAATCAGAGCGGCCGTGCCGAACCGCTGAAGGAAGTGGTTTCGGACTGTGCCAGGCAGGCCCGAGCGCCCGATGCGGTCGGTGCCATAGGCGGCAAGGGTGACGGACTGCCCATCGGTGGTGACCAGCCGGTCCCAGGCGATCAGCACGCGCCGCTGTCCTGCATCAACTTCGGAATCGTAGCGCCCGAAGAGACGCGAGCCGCGCGGGATCAGCACGCGGGACATATCAAACGACCAGACATCGTGGCTGACGATGGCAGAGACATTTCCTGCCAGATCCGTGCTGATCGCGGTCTCTAGGGCCGCCTCAATCAGCGTGCCCTGCATGACGGTATGGGCTGGATCGGCGATGACCTCGGCTTGTCGGACTTCAGCCGCCTTTGCCCCCGCCCTGCGGAATGCATCATCGCCGGTGGCGGCCTGTCCCGGCGCACCCGTGGGAGGGGCTGCGGCGCCAGCCTCTCCGCCCATATCCATGCTGAAGCGCAAGGCCACCATATCGGAATGGATCTGCGCCTCGTTCAGCATTTCGGCCTCTTGCCTGCGCCGAGCCAGTTCTTCTTCCCGGGCGCGCGCCGCCTCAGCCTCAGAGTCTCCGTCGATCAGCGCCTTGGTCTCGAGCTCGGTCTGAAGGCGGATGTTTTCGCGCTCGAGATCGGACAGCGCTGCCGCGCGGGCCTTTGCATCGGCATCGAGGGCCGCAACCTGCGCCTTGAGGTCTGCCAGTGCCGCCTCGTCGGTGACGGTCACCGGATTGGCGTTCAGATCGGCGATCTGGGCGTTCAGCGCCTCGATCTCGGCCTGCAGCCGTTCTGCCTCCGAGGTGTCTGGTGCTGCCGGGACAATCTGCGGCTTTGGCCGTGACACGCTGAACCCGTCGGTTCCCGTGCCATCGCCCTGAAAATCGCTGACCGAAGCGGTCTCGATCGCGGGTGCTGGGGCAGGGGCATCGGGTGCGGCCAGCACCAGCCATGCCCCAACGCCGACACCGGCGACGGCTGTCATGGCGGAAAGCGCGTAGGGGTTTATGCCCCGGCGGCGCTTTGGGGCCTCGGAAGGTTTCATGCGCTCCATGCGGGCGGTGAGTTTTTCGGCCTGCGTCTCGTCGCTCATTGGCTGACTCCCGCGTCACCGGTCACGCAAACATATTCATCGCCATAGCGCAGCACCCAACGCTCAGAACGGGTGCTGACGGTGATGGTGGTCCCGCGGACGGAAGAATTAACCGAGTATTCCTGCCCCTTGGCATCGGCCCGGAAGATCGTCGGCATTGGCGCGCCGGGTGTGATCACGAAAGTGGTCTTCCGCCCGTCATCCGAAATCGACACCGGTGCGAATGCGGGCAAGGCGCGGCCCTTTTTCATGATCTTGTAGGTCATGGGCAGGGAGGCGGGGATATCGCTGCCGGCGGTGGCGGCACGCGTGCTGCCCGGCACGGTGAACTTCACCGAATAGTTCGGTTCTCCACGGCCACCTTCGGTGACCTGCAAAAAGTAAATATTGCGCTGCGTCTCGACCGTCAGGTTGGTCGTGGCCCCGGTGACGACGGGCTTGATGATGAAGAGATTGGCGCGCTCCAGCTTGTCGATCTTGAAGCTTTCGAGATCGCCGATGGCAATCGACTGGATCTTCTCGCCTTCACCAAGTTCAACGAGGGTCACATTCCTGAGGCGTGTGTTGATCCGGTAGACCTGCCCCTCTTGATAGGTGGCATAGGTCACGCGGGCATCATGGCTGCCGGGCTTTGGTGCGGTTTCGGCCAAAGCGGGAAGGGCGGTGATCGAGATCAGAAATCCGAGCGCAGGAAGGGTCAGGGGATGGGTCATGTCATTCCTCCGTGGGGGCCAAGGTTTCTGCGGTGATGCGGTAGTCCGTCACCAGAAACCCGGTCGGGTTCTGCCAGACGAGATCGAGCGCGGTTTGCTTCGAGGGCTCAAAGCGATAGGTGACGGTGGCGGTGAACTTGCCGATCCGGTCAGGTACACCTTCGCCATCCGACACCCAGGTCTTGGTGAAACGGACCTGGGCGGTTGTGTCGGTCACCGGCGTGATTGACAGAACATCGATGACCACTTTGGAATTCTGCCCGTAAAGTTTGGGCGGATAGTTGGCGTTGCCTTCCGTCCAAAGGCTCACGAGGCCTTGGCGGGCATTGCCTTCGGACCATGTGTAGGCGCGCAGAATGCGGGACTCATTGTCGTGCTGGTCATAGGTTTCTCGGTCGGTGACATAGGCAAAGAGCAGGCTTTGCCGGATGGCCTCGGCCTGCTCGATCCCGGCCTTTTCGACCGCGACCACGCGTTCGGCGACCCCGGTGTCTTTGTCGACGATGGCGAGAAAGGCCTCGGTTTGCTTCAAGGGGAGCATTGTGACGACAGCGACTATGCCCATCAGGCCGATGGCCAGTCCGCCGCCCGCCACCAGATAGGCGATCCGTTCGCGCTTTTTGACGCCGTAGAACATCTCGGCTTCGAGAAAACTTCTCAATTCAGGGGGTGAACCTGTCATTGTCTTGCTCCGGAAATGGGGATTTGCGCGGTCGGCAGTTGTGCGGCGTGGGCCAGTTCGTCAGCGTCAACTGTCGCGGATGAATTGACCCAAACGCGCCCTTGCGGCTTGGCCGCGCTCAGCATCGGACCGTGCCTGATCGCGCAAATGGTGGTGTTCGGTCTTGCCGTGCATGAAACCCGATCGCACCTCGTTCATTCGGCGCGCCGAATAGTCGGAGGCCTTTTCCAGCGGTTTGCCCGCAACCCGCAGTGCTTGCGGCGCAATGCTCGCGAGGCTGATCTGGCCGGTGATGTGGGTTACGGCATTCGGGATCGCCATCAGGGCGAAGATGCCGACAAACACGATGACAAAGAAGCCGAGGATGGAGCCGAGGTCGGTCACATCCTTTGTCTCGCGGAAAACGTCGTGGGCAACGGTGACGACCGCCACGATGACCCCAGCGGAGGCGACCGGATACATCAGATAACCGATCATGGCCGAGAGCCAGGCCTCGAACATGCCCTTGGTCTTCTCGAAGATCGTGGCACCGATGGCGATCGGAGCGACCCCGAGAAGGAAGGCGATCATCAGCTTCGAGAAGCCGACGATGAACACGTAAACTGCCATCAACACGCCGAGCACCACATAGAGAACAGCGGCCACAAAGCCGCGCATGATCGAGGACATGGCCGAAGACACGGAATCCACGTTTCCGGCCATCATGTTCGCCATGTCATCCATCGCTGCAGTGGCGGATGCACCGACACCGCCACCCCCGAACCGAAAGTATTCCAGTGCAAGAGCACTGAGCCCGTTGCTAGCGGCCTCATAGATCTGGGTGAAGTTGGACCAAGTCAGACCGAACATCAGGACCATCACGATCCGGAACGACAGCTGAACCGCGTCGCGCATGGAAATCCGGTAGACATTCAAGGCCGCGTTGATCCCGACCATGACGAGCAGGAGGGCGAGCAGGGTCGTGTAGATCGGACCGACCGCACCCGCCGTCGCCTCGAAATACTGTCGCCCGGCTGAGGTGATTGCCGCATCCAGCGTTGTCAGGATGGCCGAGACGCTATCCATCAGAAGCTACCGCCACACATGGTTTCTGCGACAGCCGTCAGGGTTGCGGCCTCCTCCGCAATCGCCTTCGTCTGTTGCCAGCTGAGGCGCTGGACGTCGTGATGATCGCGCAATGCAGCCGCGACGGCTTCAACGTCTTCCCAGTTCGCCACTTTGCCTGTGCAGCCGCAATTCTGCGTTTCAATTACGTTGCGCACGCGGACCAGACCATAGATGTCGCGCAGTGCCCGCGCTTCGGGGCCAGACCGCGCCAACGCGTAACCGGCGGGCCAGGAGGCCTCACAGTTGCGGAATTCTTCGTTCACCGCTCCCGGGATCGGTTGGACGGCGTCGGGAATCTCGACCTTGGGCAAAACGTCGAGATAGGCGTCCTCTTCGGAAATGTCTGCCGGGGCAGGGGTTTCGGCCCAAGCTGCGGCCGAGAAAACCGCGATCAGCCAAAGGGCACCGCCCATCGTTCGCACTTTGAAATCATTGGCCATGCTCATTCTCCTCCAAGGACTTTGATGAACTTCTGTTCCTCCGCTGCTGTGGCGGCGTCCATGACGCCAGCTTCGCCCATGCCCATCAGTTGGGCGGATTCCATGTTCCAGATATTGGCGAGCGCGATCGACAGCTCCGCCGTTACACGGGTGTTCAGATCGATGGCCTCCTTCAGCCCTTCGGTGTCTGGAATTTCCTGAACAAGCTCGTGGACTCGCTCGAGGCTTTCCGAGGCCTTGACCGAAGAGGTCTCTGCTGCGGCCGAGAGGAAAGCGGCGGTGTTGGCTTGCGTACCAATCCGGGCTGCCCCTTCATCTTCACTGTTCGCAAGGCTGTCGACTGTGGCCACGTCGAGCCCCGCAGAGGCGAAGAACTCAGAGACATACTGGGCGGCGGGCTTGTCGCCGACCTTGCCCGAGGTGGTCATCAGAGAATACTTGCCATCTTTTGCCGAGATCAGGCCACCGGTCAGATCAGCAACGTCGGGCAAGATGTCGTCAAAGAAGGTATCCGGGTCTGGAATGCCCAAGGCCTCCAGTGTCAGCCCGTTTCGCAAGGCGTCCAGCTGCGCCTTCAGCGTCGCGATCTGTTCGATCTGCTTCAGGATCTGCTCATCGAGTTTGAGGTTCGACGCGATCATCTCCTTCACCTGCAGCTTGGCCTCGGTCAGCACCTCGCCGATCTTGGCGATGCTGGTGAGGTCAACGGTCGGCACGCCCTGCGCGAGGGCAGGGGAGAGCATCGCGGCAGAAATCAGAAGGGGGCCAAGACCCCGGACAAGATTGCGGATCATTCGGAACCACCCTTCACTTTGATGAATGTTGCGTCGATGGCATAGGCCTGCAGCCACAGGGCGTAGCGGGCCTGATCGACTTTCACGCGGGCTGCCTTAACCCGCTCGACCATCAGCCCGATGCGGACGGCTTCCGCCCGGGCATAACTGTTGAGGTCCAGCGCCTCTTTGGTCGATTTGGTTGTCGGGATGCGCTCGATAATGGCGCGCAGCCGCTTCAGCGATGCCTCAATCTCGAGCGACGCGGCCATCCCATAGTGGAGGCCTGCGTCTGATGTGTTGCTGGCCTCGGCGATCGCCATATCGCGGGGATCGAAGGTGCCGACTTGATCCACGCCGGTGATCTTGCCCGCATAGGCGTTGAAGAACCCGGTGATGCGAACGACGTAATTCTGCGTCTCTTCAAAGGGCGGGATACCGCCATACTTGGTGACGTTGCCGGGTCCGGCATTGTACGCCGCCAAGGCCAGCGGCACAGAACCGAAGGTGTTGAGTTGGGTCAGGAAATACCGCGCGCCGCCATCGAGCTGCAGCATCGGGTCATCGTAATAGGCAGGGTAAATGCCAAGACCTTTCGCGGTGTCCGGCATCACCTGCGTCAGGCCAAAGGCCCCAACAGGACTGCGCGCCCCGATTGAAAACCCGGATTCTTGTTTCACAAGGCTTTGGAACCAGATGCGGAACTCGACCGGGTTCAAACCGGCGCGGGCAAGGCCCGGGTGACCGGCGTATTTCTGCGCCGTGGCCACGATCATCTCTTCGATGCTGGTCTTGGCATCGCCAAAAAGACGGTCGGCATAGGGATTGTTGTCCTCGACGGCATAGAGAACTTCCGCCTCAGCCCCGGGGATCACTTCGAGATCGCCGATCCACGGCGTTTGGCCCGTCATCATCGCCAGCGTGGCATCCAGCGCGTCAAGCTGGTCCTGATGCAACTCATTAATGCGACGCTTCTTGTCGGCCTCAAGTTCGCGCCCACCGGTCAAATAGGACATCTGAGCGATTTCCAGGCCGTGTTGGATGATCGACTTCGGGTCGACAATCGGCACGCCTTGCGCCGTCGCAGGCCAAGGCAGGACCGCCGCGCCCAAGGCCAATGCCCCGATCATGCCAAGAGGTTTATTCGCAGGGAATGACATCGAGAACCGAGGTGTTGCCGCGTGAGACAAGGCCCGCATCCGGGCTTGCACCCATGGTGGAAGTGGTCACATTGGACCCAGCGGTGGCCCAGCAATTGGTCTTGGCAATCGGCACGCCGGTGCAGCCAGCGAGGGGCAAGAACCCGAGTCCGATAATCAAGGTTATGTAATATATTGATTTCATTGGACTATCATTCCTTCCAAAATTTGGGCCGCGTGGCATAGTCGGCGCCAAAGGCATTGAGCCCAGCCTGACCACCGCCAAGGGCTGTCAACAGCGGACCCAGGGCTTTGAGATCGACGTTCAGCACTGTGGAGCTGCGCGGTGTGCGCGACAGAACCATGCGCTGGCCCGGGATCGGGCTCAGGACAAAGTCCAACTCGCCATCGGTCAACCGGAAACCGTCATAGTCAGCACTTGCAGCTTCGCCGTTCGGGAACAGGAGCTGGTTTGGCAGTGCCTCAAGGATCGAGCGGGCTTTTGAGCCCCGGATCTGGTTTGGAAACTGGGTCATCATCACCACGACGACGTTTTTCTTGCGCGCGGTCACCAACCATTCGGCGAGCTTCTTGGCGAAGTATTCGTCGTCGAGGACCTTCCATGCCTCGTCGATCAGAATGAGCGTCGGGCGCTTTTCTTCGATCAGCATCTCGATACGGCGGAAGAGATAGCCGAGGATCGCGGTGCGTTCGGTGCCGAGGTCGAGAATTTCTGTCAGATCCACGGCCGTCACATCATGGCTGGTGAAATCCACCACCGGCTCTTCGGCCTCGCCGAACACCCAGCCGTAGCGCCCTTCCGGCCCCCATTCGCTGATCCGCTGCGCGAGATCGAGCCCATCGCCGACATCACCGAAAAGCTCCTGAAACGCGCGGAAGTTCCGCAACCCTTCGCGGGCTTTGCCATTCTGAGAAATGGCGGATTTGAGGGCCTCAGACTGCATCGGTGTCATCGGCCCGCTGCGCTGTTCGAGAAGGGCCACCAGCCAATCCAGAAACCACGCCTCTCCGCGTTCGCCGGATTCTGTGGCAAGCGGATTCAGCCCGGTCGGCCGTCCGGCACGGATTTCTGCATAGCGGCCACCAAGGGCACGGACCGCCATTTTGAGCCCCGCTTCCTTGTCAAAGATGATCGTACGGCCCCCTACCCTTTGAGCCTGGGCCGCGAGGAAGGCGACAGTGGTGGTCTTACCACCGCCGGACTTGCCCAAGACGAGCGTATGGCCGTTGGTCGGCTCAGCTTTCGGGTCGCCGGGTTCATGGAAACTGAACCGATGCAGACTGCCCTGCAAAGTTTGAAACAACGTCAGCGGCGTTTGCCATGGCAGGCGCGCGGCTTCCGTCCCGGTATCTGCGGCATGTAGTGCTGCCATATCGGCGAAGTTCAAGGACGAGACCGTCATGTCCCGCGCCCGGTAGTCCATGTTGCCGGGGTGCATGGCGAAGAAGGCGGCCTCGAGCGCTGTGACTTCGCGAACCAACCGCATGCCGTTTTGATGCGCGATTCCGCGGATGCGGGCGACTTCGGTATCCAGTGCCGCCTGATCACTGGCAAAGACCGTGATGGTCATCTGATGGATACCAAAGCCGAGCTCGCCGCTTTCGGATTTGTCAGCAGCCTCAAAAAGTTGGGCCTCGATCGTCGCAGCGATGTCTTCGGAAGCCCGCATTTGCGCCACGCGGCGTTTCACGCGTTCGGTGATGCTGCCTCGCTCAATCGGCGTGTAGCTGTGGGTGATAATGGTATTGCGGGAGGCCCCGAGTGCATCCAGCATGCCGGGCCAGGTCGAGGTCGCATAGGATTTGACATAGAGAACAGCACCGACGCGCGGCGTATCTGCCCCCTCCTCCACCGCGAACTGACCTTTGCCGAAGCGAATGGCGGCATCGCTGGCATCTTCGGCGATGATGCCAAAGGGACTGCGTGGTTTGCTGCGCAACTCGCCGGTCAGGAGCGAGGCGTAAAAGCCGATCAGGCTGCCATCGCTGATCTTGAGCCGATGGGATTTGACGCCAAGTCCGGTCTCGAGGATCGAAACCACCTCGCGCAACTCTTCCAAGCGCCGGTCGGTATCCTCGCCCCAGACCTTTGCCGCCGCTTTGCCAAAGAGCGGGACAGCCAGCGGAGCAACTTGCCGCCGGACGACCGTGAGGATCAGCACGGATTCCTGCAGGTTGCGGCGCTGCAGTTCCGTGTTCCATGCCCGGTCGATATCGGCTGCAAAGCTTTGGCCGTGGATCGGTTTCAGCTGAGCTTGGGCCGGGCGCATCATCCGGTGCAGATAGAAGCTGAAACGTTCATCCAACGTGTCGAGCAGATGCGCGAACCCCGCCCGAAGGGCGGTGACCGCCGAAGACCCGGATGTGATCCCGTCAATGCCGGTCACTTCGAGCGAGATCATCAGCCCGTTGTCGCGGGTGCGCACCACCTCGTCATCAAGCTCAATGACATAAGGCAGATGCGCATAGATCTTCGGATCCGCCGGGATCAGCGCCCGCGCCCTGCCCCGCAGGCCTTCTCTCTCAAGAAACATGACGCCGCCCTTTCCGCAGGATGGCCATCGGCGTCACCTGCATCATAACGGCAAAGACGTGATGCCCATTCGGGTTCAGCTTCGTCGCAAAGCGGGCAAGCCCGTACCAGATCGGTGCGGTCAAGAACCACCAAACCGGCTTGAACAAGATGAAGGGCAGCACGGTCATCGCTCCCACTGCCATGGCATAGGGCATCGGCAGGCCAAGAAACTTGGCTTGCCGCGAGAGCCCGAGGATGACCGCGCTTTTCTCCATGGGTCTGGTCTCGCCTCAGCTGAAGGACGAGCGCAGGTTGGCGACAATGGCGGGGCCGGCAAAAACAAGGAAGGCACCTACCACAACCAATGCCACCCAGGCCCAGGAAATCCGGTTGAAGGCCGCGAGGAAGCCGGTCACCACGAAGGCGATGCCGAAGAAGGCTGTCGCGAGGGTGCCCCGGAAGGAGGCCAGAACGCCGGTGGCCACGGTTTCGGCCTTGGTGAAGACCACCTGCGCGAGTGCTGGCTCGGCTTGCGCCAGAAAAAGGGTGCAAAGGGTCAGGCCCAGAAGAGCCACGTTTTGGTTGCGCATTGGGTGAGTTGTCCTTCTTGGTTCAGAGCTCGGTGAGGATGCGGTCATAGACCGCCATCACCTTGACGATGTGGGATTGTGTCTCGGCGTAGGGTGGCACGCCGTCGTATTTGCGCACGGCCTCGGGGCCGGCGTTGTAGGCGGCAAGGGCAAGCTCTAGGCTGCCGAAGGCGGCCATTTGTTCCAGAAGATAGCGTGCGCCGCCGTCGAGGTTTTCGATGGGGTCCGAGGGGTCAACGTTGAGATAATCAGCCGTGCCGGGCATCAGTTGCGCGAGGCCAAGCGCACCGGCATGGCTGACAGCCTCTTGTGTGTAATTGCTCTCGACCTTGATCATTGCCTGAAAGAATGCGGCCCATTCAGCGGGCGAAAGCTCCAGTTGCGCCAAGGCCGGATGGTCTTGATAGCGGGTCGCAATCAGCCGGACCTGTGGCAAGACATCCCTTGGGGCTGCAACCCCTTTGGTGCTGAAGGAGACATCAGCGGCGACTTCTGCCCCCTCCCCTTCCCGCGTCTCTTCTTCAACTGGTTCAGGGTGAATAGGAACGATGAGCTGCCCCTGACCGTCATAGCGCAGGACGGATGAATCAAGTGCTGCAAGGTGGACTTCTCCGCCCTGCCCTTCCGGATCATTCCAGCGGATCACTTCCGCCTGGGCGGCTCCGCATGCCAGTGCAGACAGCGCCAGCGACAGCAGGCACGTCGAGATGGTCGAGGTTGAGCTTGCCGAAGGCGAGCCCGAACATACCGATCGGGGAATTGACGATACGTTCCCGCGCAAGCGCCGTGACCAGAAGGAAGCGTTCGCCCGCGGGGCTGACAACGTAGAACAGCCATTCCCCCGAGAACCGTTCGTCGGGGTTGGGCGCACTGACACACTCGATCTCAACAGTCGCTCCTTCGGATGCGGCCAGCTTGCGGAAGTCACGCTCCAGCAAGACAGGCAATGCGCGCCGTTTGGTATTCATGGGGTCCCCTCGGATCATCTGTTGGGAACGTTGTATCGCAGATTTCTTTGTGAGGCGATGCCTAACAGAAAGTATGGCGCATTCAACACAAAAATGACAAACACAATAGAAGAAGGGCGTATGCCCGAACCTGCGGTTGAACCGGACGGCGTGTCATGAAGGCAGCTGCACCGGTCGGTCCTCGAGAAAATGGAGCCACGTAATGAGACGCAGACGTTGAGAAAAGACCAAGAAATATTGGCATTTTTGCGGGTTCACGGATCGGTTCAATCGGCCGGATTAGCACTTCAGATGCGCAGACGAGAGCTGAATTTGGCCGCGATCATTGTGTTCATGTTTATGAACTCCGCAGCCATTGCACAACCAGAGGTGATTCGTTGCCTGCCGCCCGAAGTGCCGGTCACCGACCTCCCCGAGGCGGTTCTCGCCGAGTACCGCGCAGAGATCGCGGCCGAGTTCGAAGCCTATTTTGCGGCCGTCAGCACCCACATCGCCTGCCTCGACACAGAGCGCAATCGCGCCCTGTCGGAAGCCCACAGGGCAACCGAGGCCTATTCAACCTTCCTCAACATCCAGCCAG
Source organism: Gemmobacter aquarius (assembly GCF_003060865.1). Lineage (NCBI taxonomy): Bacteria > Pseudomonadati > Pseudomonadota > Alphaproteobacteria > Rhodobacterales > Paracoccaceae > Paragemmobacter > Paragemmobacter aquarius. The sequence continues at coordinate 52,969 of NZ_CP028920.1, read as the reverse complement.
CTCAGAAGGACCTCCCGTGAAACCTCTCCTCCCTGCCCTCCTCCTGGGTGTCGGTCTCTCAACCGTAACCGTCACTCCGGCAATGGCTTACCCAGTCGACTGCGCGATCCTTCTTTGCCTCGCAGGGGGCTGGCCGGCCTCGGCAGAATGCGCGCATGCCCGTGCAGTCTTCATCCGCCGCATCACGCCGTGGCCGATTGAGCCGCCGCTGCAGATCTGGAACTGCCCGATGCGGGTGAGTTTCCGGGGCGAGGCGAAACCGATAGAGCGCCTGTTCGACATCGCGCTCCGCGGTGAGCCTGTGCCGCTCGTCTCGGTCCCGGAAACGCCCTTCGCATTTCAGCTTGTCCAAGATCGGGCGGATGTCGACATATCGGACCCGGCGTTTGACTTCGTCCGCTCGATCCGCGTGTTCGAGATCACTTACCAGCAGCGGCGCAGCTCTGATGGCGACTGTAACAGTTGGGGCAGTGTCTACATGGGCAGCTACGGCGATCAAGGCGAATACAGCCGCCGTCGGAGCAGCGTTTCTGCGGTGCCGACCGCCTCAGACTTCGCCGTGCCGACCGACTGTCGCAGCTATTGGCACCGGTCGGTCTTCGTCGAGTGGCGCGACTATGAAGGCAGCTACGGACACGAAGAAGTTCACTACTGAGAACCTGAACGACTACCCCCTCCGAAACGATCTAAAGACGTAACCCCTAGAAACAGAAACGACGCCAGACCATAGGCCCGACGCCGCACTGATTTCCTCGTGGTAGTGGGACTTTAGCGCGAGCTTTGGGTCCGTTCAACCGGCAAATACCTTTGCCGGAACGAAATTTTGCACGCCTCGCGGTCTGATGTCGCCCCAAGACGGAACGACACATCATGGAACTCACCACGGGCGCTATCTTGCGCCGCATCACGGAAACCCCATTATCCACGGCGGCCCATAAGCTCGCGACGATCATCCTCGACGGGATTGCCTGGAAAGATGGGTACAACGGGCTCGAGCGCGGGACTGCCGCTTTCACGCTGGCTCATCTTGCGGAAAAAATGAGGGTGTCGCGGCAACATCTGACGGTGCTTTTGGTCGAGCTCGCAGCCTCTGGCCTGGCGCTGGTCCGGTGGAAGACGAACGGCAAGTTCGCGCCTTGGCTTTTCCGGTTCGCGGGGAGCAGCGATGTCGATGCGTTGCCAGATGTCGTGTCAGCCCCAGGCGACACATCACAATCTAGAGAGTCTAAGAACAAAACTATCTTTGCAGGAAAGATCGAGATCGGCGTAGGAACGAACGTCTATCGAACACCCTGGGCAGCCTTGATCAAGGCTGCGAAGACATCGCTGGCCTGCTGGAACGTCGACACGCAGGTCATCTGGGAACGTTTCCTGACCTTCAACCGGTCGCGCGGCAATGCCCATGTCCCGGCTGGCTACTTGCTCGGCTTCATGCGGCGCTGGCGGACCAGTTCGTCAAGCCGGGCTCCAACGGTTTTTTCTGAGCCGAAGCTGCTGGCCAACCAAGATCCCAAAACGCTTGAGCTCCATCAGCAGATTCGGGCTGCTCCGAGCGCCAACCGACAGTTTCACGAATCGGATTTGTGCAGCCTGATTGGCCAAACCGCCTACGATGCTCGTGTCCTAGATGTCGTGCGACAGTTTGGCTGTCCAAGGTTCGCTGCAATCCTCGCCGTGCACGGACGCGCCGTTTTGGCAGGAGAAATCTCCCGATGAGATGGCTTGACGCGGAAGAGAGACCTCGGAATTGCTTGCTCCAATCAGTTTTGCTGGGGTTTTTCCGACTACTTTCAGGCCAGGGATTGACCCATTGGCTTTACGACTGCACCACCCTTGGCAATGTCTTCTGCCTTCGCCAGCCCGCGCCCCTTGATCAGTGCGTAGACAGCCGGAATCACGACCAATGTCAGGATGGTGGACGACACCATGCCGCCAATCATCGGCACGGCGATGCGGCTCATGACCTCGGATCCAGTGCCATGCGCCCAGAGGATCGGCATTAGACCCGCCATGATTGCGACGACAGTCATCATCTTGGGCCGGACCCGTTCGACAGCGCCGACCATGATGGCGGCATCGAGATCGGCGCGGGTGAATGGGCGGCCTGCGCGGGCAACCTCGGCCCGGCGTTCGGCCAGTGCGTGGTCGAGGTAGATCAGCATGATCACCCCAGTTTCTGCCGCTACGCCTGCCAGCGCAATGAACCCGACGGCGACTGCCACGGAGGTGTTGAACCCCATCCACCACATCAGCCAGACCCCGCCGACCAGCGCGAAGGGCAGCGACAGCATGACGATCAGGGTTTCGGTCAGGCGGCGGAAGTTCAGAAAAAGAAGCAGGAAGATCACCGCCAGCGTGATCGGCACGACGATCGCCAGCCGGGCCTTGGCACGTTCGAGGTATTCGAACTGACCGCTCCAGCCCAGCGAATAGCCGGGCGGCAGGATCACTTCGCCAGCCACTGCCGCTTGTGCCTCGGCGACATAGCCGCCCAGATCGCGGCCCGCGATGTCCACGAAGATGTAGACAGCAAGCTGACCGTTCTCAGTGCGGATCGACGTCGCACCCCGTGTACGCTCGACAGCGGCGACCTCGCCCAAGGGGACAGTGCCACCACCCGGAAGCGCGACCTGAACCTCTTGCGCGATGGCATCGGGATCCTGTCGCAGCGCTGCGGGATAGCGCAGTGCTACGTTGTAGCGTTCGCGCCCCTCGACGGTCTGGGTGATCGCCTCGGCCCCAAGCGCCATGGCGATTACTTCCTGCACGTCCTGAATCGACAGGCCGTAACGCGCCAGCCGTTCGCGGTCTGGGACAATGTCGAGGTAATAGCCGCCGATCACCCGCTCGGCATAGGCGCTGGTGGTGCCGGGAACATTGCGCAACACCGCCTCGACCTGTCGCGCGACGGCCTCCATTTCTGTTAGGTCGGTGCCGAACACCTTTACCCCCACCGGCGTGCGGATGCCGGTCGCCAGCATGTCAATGCGCGCCCGGATCGGCTGGGTCCAGGCGTTCGAGACGCCGGGGAATTGCAGCGCGGCGTCCATTTCCAACCGGAGGCTTTCCATCGTGACGCCCTCGCGCCACTCATCCTTCGGCTTCAGCTGAATGATCGTCTCGAACATTTCGGTCGGGGCCGGGTCGGTTGCCGTTAGCGCACGTCCCGCCTTGCCGAAGACAGTCTCGACTTCCGGGAAGCTGCGGATGATGCGGTCCTGCATCTGCATCAGTTCCGCGGCCTTGGTGACCGAGAGGCCCGGCAGGGTGGTGGGCATGTACATCATCGTGCCCTCGTCCAGCGCAGGCATGAACTCGGACCCCAATTGGCGCGCGGGCCAGATCGTGGCGACCAGTGCGACCAGCGCCAAGAGTATGGTGAACACCCGCGCCCGCAGCACCCATTGGATGACGGGGCGATAGAGTGCGATCAGGACCCGGTTCACCGGGTTCCTGTGTTCGGGCACAATCCGCCCGCGCACGAAGATCACCATCAGCGCGGGCACCAGCGTCACCGACAAGAGTGCTGCTGCCGCCATGGCGAAAGTTTTGGTTGCAGCCAAGGGGCCGAACAGGCGGCCCTCTTGCCCTGCCAGCGCGAAGATCGGCAGGAAGGAGACGGTGATGATCAGTAGGCTGAAGAACAGAGCGGGGCCGACCTCGGATGCGGCTTCAATCAGCACCTCAACCCGTGGCTTGCCGGGTTCTGACCTCTCCAGATGCTTGTGGGCGTTCTCGATCATCACGATGGCGGCGTCGATCATGGCACCGATGGCGATGGCGATACCGCCAAGGCTCATGATGTTGGCCCCGATTCCAAGCGCGCGCATGGCTGTGAAGGCCATCAGAAGACCCACGGGCAGCATGATAATCGCCACCAACGATGACCGAACGTGTAGCAGGAACACGAAGGTGACCAGGGCTACGACGATACTTTCTTCAAGCAGGGTCGTCCGCAGGGTCTCGATGGCCGACAGGATCAGGTCGGACCGGTCATAGACCGTGACGATCTCCACCCCCTCGGGCAGGCTTCGCGCGATGGTCTCGATCTCGACCTTGGCGTTATCGATCACGTCGAGTGCATTGGCCCCCACTCGTTGTAGCACGATGCCGCTGGCGACCTCTCCCTCGCCATCAAGCTCTGCGATGCCCCGACGCTCATCGGGCACGATCTCGACCCGCGCTACGTCGCGCAGCAGAACCGGCACGCCCCCCTCAGCACGGATCGGGACCATTTCCAGATCGGCTATGCCGTCCAGATAGCCGCGCCCGCGCACCATGAACTCGAATTCCGACAGCTCGACCGTGCGCCCGCCGGTGTCCATGTTGCTGGCCGCAACTGCCTCACCGATCTCGGACAGGGTGATGCCAAGCGCCCGCATCCGCACCGGATCGACGGTGATCGAGTATTGTTTCACAAACCCGCCGACGCTGGCGACTTCCGACACGCCGTCGGCACCGCTGATGGCAAAACGCATTACCCAATCTTGCAAGGACCGCAGCTCGGCCAGGCTCAGGTTCTCGCCCTTCAGCGCGTATTGATAGACCCAGCCCACGCCCGTCGCATCTGGCCCAAGCGCGGGCGTCACTCCATCCGGCAAACGTGCTGCGGCGGCGTTGAGGTATTCCAGCACGCGCGAGCGGGCCCAGTAGGGGTCCACGCCATCTTCGAAGATGATGTAGACGAAAGAGATGCCGAAGAACGAGAACCCGCGCACCACGCGTGACTGTGGCACGGTCAGCATGGCCGAAGTGAGGGGATAGGTCACCTGATCTTCGACCACCTGCGGCGCTTGCCCAGGATATTCGGTCAGCACGATCACCTGCACATCCGACAGATCGGGGATGGCGTCGATCGGCAGTGTGCGCAGGGACCAAAGGCCCGCAGCCACGGTAAAGACGGTGGCAAAGAGCACAAGCAGCACGTTGCGGGCCGACCATTCGATAATGCGGGCGATCATGGGTTGGCCTCCGGGGTGGATCCGGGCGCTGCAAGGGCAGCCAAAGCCGCATTGAGGTTGCTTTCGGCGTCGATCAAGAAGGTGGCAGAGCTGACCACTATGTCGCCCGCGCCCACGCCGCTGACGATCTCGATCATGCCGTCGCCCTTGCGCCCCACGGTCACAGGTTCGGGCCGGAACCGCCCTTCACCCAGATCAAGGATCACCACCTGCCTGTCGCCGGTGTCGATCACAGCACCCTCTGGTACCTGCACCACGGGTGCACCGCCGAGCATGATTTCGACCTCGGCGAACATGTTGGCGCGTAGGCGCCCGTCCGGGTTCGGCAATTCAATCCGCAGCTTTCCAGTGCGGGTCATCATATCGATCTCGGGGTAAATGGTGTCGATACGGCCCGGAATCGGGCCATCCGTGAGGCCACGAAAGCTCACCCGAACCTCTGTTCCTACTGCAATCTCCATCAGCGCCGCTTCAGGCACTTCGGCGATGACCCAGACGGTCGAGGTGTCAGCGATGCGGAACAGGGTATCGCCCGCTTCCGACATCATGCCTTCGACCGCCATCCGCTCCAGCACCACGCCGCTGCGCGGGGCCATGATCGGAATACTCACTGTCGTCTGGCCCTCGGTCGCGATGCGGTCGATCACCTCTCCCGGCACGCCGAGGTTTTCCAATCGTTGCCGCGCGCCCTCCCTCAACCGCCCTTCCGACCGCACGTCGGTCAGGAACTGTGCAAGAGCGGCAGCGATCTCGGGTGAATAAAGCGTCACGAGCGGTGCGCCTTCGGCGATCGTGCTGCCCGTGGTCACATCGGCAACGGTTTCTATGAAGGCGTCGGCGCGCAACGAAATTACGCTGATCCGGCGTTCGTCCAGTTCCACGATGCCCGGCGCCCGTAATGTGGCCGCCAGAGGTGCCAACACTGCTTCGGCCGTCCGCACCCCGGTGCGCTGCAACTTGCCAGGGCTGACAGTGACCGAGCCGTCATCACTGTTTTCACCGTCATAGACGGGGATGTAATCCATCCCCATTGAGTCCTGCTTCGGCACTGGCGAGGTGTCTGGCAGGCCCATCGGGTTGCGGTAGTAGAGGATGGTCCGCTCACCTGTTTCAGCCATTGCCATTTCTGAACTGGGCTCGGGCGCAGGGCCCAGCGAGAGATCCTCGCTGGCGAGAACAGGCAGGAAGGCGCGCCCATCTGCCGTTTGCCGCTCGGATACCGACCATTCGGGCAACCCATCCGGGTGCCTCCAGTAGATCACCGGGCCGGTCGGCTCTGCTTCAGGGGCGTCAGCACCCGGCATGGCGACTGCGTCATTGCCCATCAAGACGGCAAGCTGCATCTCAGCCATGCCTATCAGGCTGGCCACGGTGATTCCCTTTTCGCCTGCGGTCAGCCCGATCCATCCGGCACTGCCTGCAACAAGGACTGCGGCAGTCAGCTTGCCAACCGCGCTCATGGCTCGGCTCGCAATTCCAGTTCTGCCTTCACGGTTTCCGGTTCACCCTGCACCTTGGCCGCCACCGAAAACCGCCATCCGCCCGCCATGGTGAGATCCGTGCTGAACAAGTAAGTGCCCGGACCTTCGGCCGGCAATGCGGTGACGGGTGAGGTCATCATCTCCATCCCGTCGGGGGCCATGTCCATGCGCGTGGCATAGATAACCGCGCCCTCGACCGGCTGGCCGGTGCGAAGATCGGTCAGACGAAGTTCAATCGTCACCCCAGATCCGACTCGATGGTCGGTCGAGACGACTTCGAAACGGTAGTCGTCGGCACCTGCCCAGAGGGCAGATGCGCCGATGAGAAGTGCCAGAACGGAGCCGCAAATGCGGCGGAACATGCTTGTCATGAGGAAGACCCTTTGATTGCAACGATCGCGCACCCGCGAAGCCAACTGGCGCAGGTGCAAACGGCATCATCCGCGCGCTGACGCACGCGGCAGGGTCAAATGCGGGGAGGTCGCCTCAAGCCATCCGGCGGAAGCCCGGATGGAGGATGCCGGTCAGGAAGCATCAGGACAGCAGCAGATGCCTCCTCGGTAACGGACAGCCCTGGGACTTGTACCAGAGCGAGCATTGTCATTCCGCCACGCGCCATCATTTCGCAGGCGACGCCGCATGCCGTGTCCTCAGGGCAATCGCCTTCGCAGCACGGGTCGGCAGCTGCCGCAATCTCCGCTGCAAGTCCGGCCGATACCTCACTGACTGCGGCCCCGAACAGGGACACAGCCAAAAGCACCGCAAGAAATGATCGGACAATCCACGACATTCGACGTGCATGACATGAGGAGACAATTTCGACAACGCACAAACGGTTGACCGAGTGTTGTTGTTGATCAAGCCGCCCGGGGCGCAAGAAGGATGATTGCTGCGCCGAGCAAGCAAATCGCAGCACCCGTCATGTCCCAAGCATCCGGACGCTGCTTCTCGACAAGCCAAAGCCAGACGAGAGAGGCAGCGATGTAGACACCGCCATAGGCCGCATAAGCGCGCCCCGCGAAATCGGCCGGGGCAAACGTGAGAAGCCAGGCGAACACGGCGAGGCTAACCAGGCCAGGCAGCAGCCAGAGCGGGCTTGCGCCTTGCCGCATCCAGGCCCAGACGGCAAAGCAGCCGAGGATTTCGGCCAGGGCCGCTCCGGCATAGATGGCGAGTGTGCCGGGCGCGGTCATGACGGCACCTCGCTTTCTGGGTAGCGGTGATCTGTCGCGCACAGGGAATGGTCTCCCAGCACCTCTATGACCCGGCAGTCGGCGATCTTCCCGCCTGCGCATTGCACGACCATGCGTTCGAGTTCGGCCTTCAGCGCGGTCAGGCGGGCAAGGCGGCTTTCAATTTCGGCCAGTTGCGCCCTTGCGATGGCATCTGCGGCGGCACACGACTGGTCGGGTCTGTCCGACAAGCTGAGGAGATCGCGGATCGCTTCCAGCGTGAAACCCAGATCGCGCGCATGCCGGATGAACGCCAGACGCTCCATCGCCTTGCGGCCATAGAGCCGCTGGTTGCCCGCGCTGCGTTCCGCCTCGGGCAAAAGGCCGATCTGTTCGTAATAGCGGATCGTCGGAACCTTCACCCCGGCTGCCTCGCCCAGTTTTCCGATGGTCAGCATCAGATTCCCCTTGAAGCTATAGTTGCTAGAGACATTAGGTTCTTGATTCGATGAAAGCAACTGCCCGCCCTGCGGCAGGAGGAATGACAATGTCGGAAGCTGCACGCGAAACGTACTGCGACTGGACCGTGACGGGCATGGACTGCGGGTCCTGCGCGACCAAGATCAGGGATGCGGTGGCGCGTCTTCCGGGGGTAAGCGGCGTCGAGGTCGGGATCATGACGGAGCGCCTGCGGCTGACCCTGGACGAGACGCAGACCAAGCGGGACAAGATCGAGAAGACCGTCCGTGCGCTTGGCTATCAGATTGCGCCACGCGCGGCTGGGGCGAAGAAGGACTTCGTTCTGCCCGGTGCCCACGATGGGCATGACGATGACCATGCGGCACATGAGGGCCACGATCACGCCGGGCACGACCACGGCCCGAAGGCGGCCGCCGCAAAGCGCGACGACAGCGGTCACGGCAGCCCCGGCCATGTCCATGATGACCCCGCCGACCGGGGCAAGCGCTGGTATCAGACGGCCAAGGGCAAGCTGGTCATCTTCACCGCGCTGTTGCTCGGTGCGGCCTGGATCATCGAGTATCTTGCGCCCGAGATCGGCAAATGGGCCTTTGTCGCCGCCTGTCTGATCGGCGTGGCCCCAGTGGCGCAGCGTGCCTTCTCCGCCTTGCGCATGGGTCAGCCCTTCACCATCGAAAGCCTGATGACCATCGCGGCCATCGGCGCGCTGTTCATCAACGCGGCGGAAGAAGCGGCGCTGGTCGTTTTCCTGTTCGCCGTAGGCGAGGTGCTCGAAGGCGTGGCCGCTGGCAAGGCGCGAGACGGCATCAGGGCCTTGGCGAACCTTGTCCCGAAAACGGCACAACTGGTCACCGGCGACACCACGCGTGAGGTGCCCGCCGCAAGCCTGACCATCGGCCAGACCGTGCTTGTTCGCCCCGGCGACCGGATTCCGGCCGATGGCGAGATCCTGGATGGCACCTCGGGCGTGGACGAAAGCCCGGTCACCGGCGAAAGCGTCCCCAAAACGCGCGGGCCGGGGGATGCGGTCTTTGCAGGCGCAATCAACACTGAGGCCGCGCTGCGGGTGAAGGTCACCAAGGGCGCGGAAGACAACACCATCGCCCGCATCATCCGCTTGGTCGAAGAGGCCGAGGAGGCGCGCGCGCCGACCGAACGCTTCATAGACCGTTTCAGCCGCTGGTATATGCCCGCAATCGTCGCCGTTGCGGCGCTGGTCGTGGTGGTACCGCCGCTGGCATTCGGTCAACCCTGGGACACCTGGGTGTATCGCGGCCTTGCCTTGCTCCTGATCGGCTGCCCTTGCGCGCTGGTCATTTCGGTCCCCGCCTCCATTGCCTCCGCCATGTCCACCGGGGCGCGGCGTGGGCTGTTGATGAAGGGCGGCGCAGTGATCGAGGCGGCGGCGAAGGTGGAGGTCGTGACCTTCGACAAGACCGGAACGCTGACGCATGGCCGCCCGCAGGTGACGGATGTGGTGCCGTTCGGGGCAACGACCGAGGCCGAGCTTCTTGCCGTTGCTGCGGGCGTCGAAACAGGGTCGAGCCACCCGCTGGCGATTGCGATCCTGAACAAGGCCAAGGACGCGGGCGTTTCCGCGCTGCCGTCGCAGGATGCCAAGGCCCTGATGGGCAAAGGCGTTGTTGCAACCGTGGGCGGCGCGGTGGCCTATGTATCCTCGCCCCGTTATGCGATGGAGCATGGCGGGCTCGATGGCATCGGTCTTCGGCAGGCCACGATTTTTGAGGAGGACGGAAAGACCGCCGTCGCCGTGTTCCGCGAAAAGAACCCGCTGGGCCTTATCGCCATGCGAGACGAGCCGCGTGCGGATGCCAAAGACGCGGTGCGCCAGTTGACGGCCATGGGAGTGACATCGGTGATCCTGACCGGGGACAACCCGCGCACGGCCGCCGCGATTGCCGGAAGTCTTGGGCTGAAGTTCGAGGCCGACATGCTGCCCGAGGACAAGCTCGCCTATATCCGCGAGATCGGTACCCAAGGCAGCGTGATGATGATCGGCGACGGCATCAACGACGCCCCCGCGCTCAAACAGGCAAGCGTTGGCGTGGCGATGGGCTCGGGAACTGATGTGGCGCTGGAAACGGCCGATGCGGCCATTCTTCGTGACCGAGTGACCGACATTCCCGCCACGATCCGTCTGTCGCGCGCTGCGATGGCCAACATCCGCCAGAACGTGACCATCGCGCTCGGGCTGAAAGCCGTCTTCCTCGTGACCTCGGTATTCGGTCTGACCGGTCTCTGGATCGCGATCCTGGCTGACACCGGAGCGACTGTGCTGGTGACGCTGAACGCGCTGCGCCTGCTGCGGTTCAATCCGGAACGGGAGGCGTAGGACGATGATCTCCGGTTTCGGCTGGGCCGCACTGGCCCTTCTCTTCGGCTATCTGGCCCTGTTCTTTTGGGGCAGCGCGCTGGCCGCGAAAGCGGCGGGTCGGCCTGTATGGCTGTTCGCCCGCGCCACGGGGCGCGATCGGCTGGCGGCAATCGGGTTTCGCGTGGCCTTTGCCTTGGCGTTCTTCGGGCCGCTCCTCTGGCTCGCCGTGCCTATCCTGCACAAGATCGATCCGCTTTGGACCGAGGGGCGCGGCGTCCTCCTTGGTCTGATCGGGGTCTTTGTCGCGGGGCTTGGCGCGATGGTGGCCTTTGCCGCGCAGATGTCGATGGGATCATCCTGGCGCGTCGGCTTGGTGGGCGGCGAGACGGGCGATCTGGTTTCGGGCGGGCTTTACCGTTTCAGTCGCAACCCAACCTTTGTGGGTCAAGCGGCGCTGCTGGTGGGTGTTGCGATGGCGGTTCCGGCAATCCCTACGGTCCTGGCCCCGCTCCTGTTCCTCTGGTCGGCCAGCACGCAAGTCAGGTCGGAAGAGGCCGCCCTGCGCGCGGCGATCGGGCCGGACTATGATCGTTACGCCGCGTCGGTCCCACGCTGGATCGGCATCAAGAGCAAGGCCGTAGAATGACCAGGGTGATGCTGACTTCGCTGATTGCTGCCGCAGTGGTGGCAGACCAGTTGACCAAGACCGCAGCGCTGTCGCTGCTGTCGCAGGGGACTGCGGTCCCGGTCCTGCCGGGCCTCAACCTTTCCCTCGGGTTCAATACCGGCGCGAGCTTTGGCATGATGGGCGGGTTCATGGCGGGTAAGCCCCTTCTGATGGCTGCGCTGACGGGCGCACTGACCATCGCCTTCGCCGTCATGGCATTCCGGGCGCAACCTGCTTTGGAAAGGGCAGGCTTTGCACTGGTCGTGGGCGGGGCGCTTGGCAACATCATCGACCGGCTTCGGCAGGGTGCCGTGACTGATTTCCTTGATTTCTATTGGCGTGACTGGCACTGGCCCACGTTCAACGTCGCCGATATTGCGATCACTCTCGGCACGGTCCTGATCCTTGCCGCCTCGCTTCCCCTTCGTCGCCGCAAGGAGCCGGTTCTTGACCAAAGCTGACCCGCAGAGCCTGTCGCGTGACGACCTTTCCTTGACCGTCGCTTTCCTGATCGCACTGGCGGCCACGCTTGGTGCGCTCTTCATCGGAGAGGTGCTTGGTCAGATGCCCTGCACGCTCTGCTGGTATCAGCGTATCGCCATGTTCCCCTTGGTGCCGATCCTTGGCCTGTCGCTCTGGCGGGGAGACGGGATGGCGCGCACCTATGGCTTGCCGTTGGCTTTCGCCGGGCTCGCACTTGCGGCATGGCATTCGGGCCTGTACGCAGGGATCCTGCCCGCACCGATCGTGCCATGCACTGAAAATGGCCCCTCCTGCACCGGTGAGGCGCAGATGATCCTTGGCCTGCCGATCCCCTATCTCTCAGCGGTCGCCTTTGCGGCGATCCTTGCCTGTCTCATCCTGCCGAAAGGACACCGCACATGAACCGCCGCACCCTTATCCTTGGAGCCTCCGCACTTGGTGTTGCTGCCTTCGCGGGTGGCGCCTTCGTGCTGAAACAGCGCCGCGACGCCGAGGCAGAAGCGGCGGCCGCCGCCACGCCAACCGAGGATCAGGCCCTCTTGGTCCGTGACTACTCCCCTAGCTTCGGCCCCGCCGATGCCGCCGTCACACTGGTTGAATTCTTCGATCCCTCCTGCGAGGCCTGCCGTGCATACCACCCCGTGGTGCAGGAAATCCGGCGGCAGTTCCCGACGCAGGTCCGGGTGGTGCTGCGCTACACCGTTTTCCATGAAGGCTCGGACGAGGCAGTGCGCATCCTCGAGGCTGCGCGGATGCAAGACAAGTTCGAGCCGGTGCTGGATGCGCTGCTGGAACAGCAACCAGGCTGGGCTGTCCATGGCTCGCCCGAGATGGATGTCGCCTGGGAGATTGCCGGGGCTGCAGGCCTCGATCTTGAAAAGGCCGAGACGGACCAGTTCTTCCCGGGCATCACTGGTATCCTGAATCAGGATGCGGCCGACGTGGAAGCCTTGGCTATCCGCCAAACGCCAACCTTCTTCCTTAATGGCAAACGGCTGGAGAATTTCAGCGCCGACAGCCTCATCGCCGATGTGCGGTTTGCGGTCGAGAATAGCTGAAGGCCTTCAGGACCGGTTGGCGAAGGCTGAAAACAGGGCCAGCGTTCGCTCGCTGACATGGTGCTCGATGCCTTCGGCATCGCGTTCCGCTGTCTCGGGATCAAGGCCCAGACTGATGAGAAAGCGTAGCACGATCTCGTGCCGCCGCCGACATTCCTTCGCGAGCGCACGGCCTGTGTCCGTCAAAAACACCGAGCGATACTTCGCGCGGGTGATCAGTCCCTCCCGCGCCAGACGGTCGAGCGTCTTGCTCACTGTCGGCACCTTCACACCAAGCCGGGCGGCGATGTCTACGGGGCGCGCTTCGCCGTGTTGGTGGATCAGTTCGGCGATCAGTTCGACATAGTCCTCGGCTAGTTCATTGCGCCGGGCTTCGCGAACACCCTGAAACGCCCCGGCGCGCAGGTCCGCGGGCCGGTCATCCGTTGTGGCTTGGGGTGCAGGATCGAACTCTGTCATGTGAATAGTCTCGCACGGGATGGATTGACAAGTAAAGGCGCGGGGCAGAATGTTAGCATTGTCTAACTTTATGCGCCGCGTCTTGTCGGGCGCGATCAAGCCAGGAGTGCCAAGAGCCATGACGACCAATGCCTGGCGGCAGGAAAGCGAGACTCCCTCCCTTTCCGAAGTCTTCCGCACCATCGCGGTCGGGAACGGTGGCACCAGCCGGTTCCGCCGGTTCCTCGCCTTCATCGGTCCCGGTTATCTGGTGGCAGTGGGCTATATGGACCCCGGCAACTGGGCGACCTCGCTCGCCGGTGGCGCGGCGTTCGGTTACACGCTCTTGTTCGTCGCGCTTCTGTCGAACATCATGGCGATCCTCCTGCAGTCTCTCTGCGCGCGGCTGGCTGTCGCCTCGGGCCGCGATCTGGCGCAGGCCTGCCGCGATGCTTTCCCGAAATGGATGTCCGTCCCGCTCTGGATCTTTGCCGAACTGGCCATCATCGCCACAGACCTGGCCGAGGTGATCGGCACGGCCATCGGCCTCAACCTGCTCTTCGGCATCCCGCTCGAGATCGGCATCTTCATCACAGCCGCCGACGTGTTCCTGATCCTGTGGCTGCAGAACAAGGGGTTCCGCTGGATCGAGGCGCTGATCATCTCGCTGATGGCGCTGATCGCGGCCTGTTTTGTCGTGTTGATTGCTCAGGCCGACCCAGTCTGGGGCGAGGTCATCGCAGGCTTTGCCCCAAGCCGCGAGATTTTCAACAACCCGACGATGCTCTACCTCGCTCTTGGCATTATCGGGGCGACGGTAATGCCGCATAACCTATACCTGCATTCGGGGATCGTGCAGACTCGCGCCTTCGGGCTTGATCTGCCCTCGAAGCGCGAGGCGCTGAGGTTGGCGACTTGGGACAGCACCATCGCACTGATGTTCGCGCTGACGATCAATGCATCGATCCTGATCCTGGCCGCTGCTGCCTTCTACACCGTGGGGCAAAACGACGTAGCCGAAATTGACAAGGCGCATCTGTTGCTGGAGCCCTTGCTCGGCTCGTCGCTCGCGCCGGTCCTGTTCGGTGTGGCACTCCTCTGCGCGGGGCTGAACTCTACTGTCACCGCCACCATGGCCGGACAGATCGTGATGGAAGGTTTCATCAACCTGCGCATCGCCCCTTGGGCGCGGCGGCTGATTACCCGGGGCCTTGCCATCATCCCAGCGATCTTCGTGATCCTGCTCTACGGCAGCGGTGGTGTGGGTGAGCTTTTGATCCTGAGTCAGGTGGTGCTGTCATTCCAGCTTCCCTTCGCCATAGTGCCCTTGGTGATGTTCACAGCCAGCCGCGCCAAGATGGGCGAACTGGTCGCACCCCGCTGGCTGACCGGCCTCTGTTGGTTGATTGCGGCCGTGATTATCGTGCTGAACGTGAACCTGCTGTCGACCGTGCTTTTGGGCTGACCCTCAGCCGATCGTTCCCAAAACAGGAAATGTCTCTAGCAACCAGAAAGCAATATCCGTGATCTGCCCGGTCATTACAGCGATACCCATAGCGATCATGACAACGCCCGCTACCCGATGAAGCCAGAGGCTTGCACGACCAAGTCGCCTGATGCGTGCGGCCAGTTCATTCGTAAATGCGGCGAGCAACAGGAACGGAACACCAAGGCCGACCGAGTACACTGTCAAAAGGGCCACGCCATCTGCCCCCGAAGCCGCACTCACCGTCAAGATCGACCCTAAAACTGGCCCAATGCAAGGCGTCCAGCCAAAAGCAAACGCGAGCCCAAGCAAATAGGCGCCAAGAGGGTTTCCGCCTTTTGCATCAAATGTGAATCGCGTGTCACGGAGCAGGATGCCCGGCCGTATAAGCCCGGTCATGACCAATCCAAACACGATGATAAGCGCACCGCCGACAATGCCGAGCTCGTATTTCCATTGCAAAAGCAAGCCACCGAGAAGGCTGGCACCAGCGCCCAAGGAAATAAATACTGTCGAGAAACCCATAACGAAATAAAGGCTCAAGAGCAGGCGATTCAGGCGAGTTTTCATCTGCACGACACCGTGCGCACTCTGGCCCGGTTGCCCTGCTATGTAGGACACATAACCGGGCGCCAGCGGCAGCACGCACGGGGACAGGAAAGACAGAGCCCCTCCCAAAAAGGCCGCGAGGACTCCAACGCCAGAAATTTCAAACACGGGTCCTGCTCTCTTTTCGACAAATGAAATTGACACCATCGCCCGACATTCGACGCGATAAGCCTGAGAGTTCGCTAACACCTCAAGCAACCTGAGCAGCAAGCAGGTTCTTGCCTCCCGCTTCCATGCAGGGCAGGAATCAAGACGATCATGGTACACATTTGAGTGAACCGCGCGCGCAGTTCGCCGACAAGACTTGAACCTCGATCCATAAGTGGGTGTATCCGTGCCGTCAGAGATTGTCGTCCGAACTGCTCTCTGGGGCAAGCATGGGACGACTTTAGCGCTCCATCGCTGGCTTGTTTACTTCCGCACGGTCTGAGGTGGCGTTCAGCCCGAGCAAGGGGAATTTTTATGTTAGGCAGATCGACGCTAATTCTTGTGCGACTTGGGTGCTGCTTAATTGTGGGTGCCTGCTCAGTTCCGGCCAGTCAGTCAATCGACAAGGAAACAGGGTTTCTCAAAGAATTGCCGGAAGGGGTTGGGGCGATTGCCGCACCTTACCAGAATCTTCAGGAAGTGCTTTTGAGGCCAGAGGACGGTTGCTACTGGTACCGCTACGTCGGGCCGGTCGAGACGACAATGCTGCCACTGCGAACCGTCGCGGGGCGCCCAATCTGCACACAGGCTGCTGTTCAATCCGAAGTAACGGGCTGAGCCAATAGTCGCGATACGAACAAACGTCCACTTTCGGTCGAGCGTGTCCATGTTGTAGTGTTGACCATGGAACGCGCGGCCAAGCGGAAGGGTCATGCGGTGGTGACCCTATCGCCTTCTTCAGCTGGATAAAGGTGGGCTGTCACACCAGTTTGGACCTGATCGTAAAGATCATTGATGTGTGGCATTACCATGCGGACGCAACCTGAGCTTGCCCGGCTGCCGATAGACCGCGGGAGTGGGGTTCCATGAATGCGCAAATACGTATCCCTTTCGCCCAGGTAGAGATAAAGTGCGCGTGATCCCAAGGCATTGCCTGGACCCGGTGCCATCCCGTCAGCGAACTTGGCGTAGATCTCTGGTTCCCGCGCAATCATCGACGCGGTTGGTGTCCAGTTGGGCCACTTCGCCTTGCGCCTGATCGTGTAGGTTCCAGGTTCGTAAAGTCCGTCGCGGCCGATGGCGACACCGTAGCGCATAGCTGATCCATCTGGTTGAATATGGTATAAGTACCGGGCGATCGCATCAACATGGATGTCACCGGGAACCAGACCAGTGCGCGCTTGGACGCGCGTCGGCAACAGGCGCGGATGAAGTCCCCAAGGGTTCGTTGTGGTAGGTTCATAGCCAAGTGGTGTCACCTCTGCGTCCCACGCGTCCCACTGGTCTTGAAGATGCGAGCCCGCCACCACTGGAGAGGAAACTAGCGCGGCGGCGCCTACCAAAAATCCGCGTCGATCGACCATCCGCTTCGCTTTCACAATATGAGTGCCTCCCGAATACACCAGAAGGGTTAGTCGTTAACGGCACCGCTTTCTGGTCTCAAGTCCAGTCAAGTCACTGTTACCTCCGCAATACAGCAAGACGAAGACTGTCGCGCTTACTGCCGGACACAAATTTTTCCCAGAACAGACCACCAGCTCTAATGCGCCTTTCGATGTAACACCGCCCTGTGCTTTTCTCGATACATTTGCATCTCATGCGGCCGAAACGCTCTCACTTTCTCACGCAGAACGGTGGGCTAAGGCGGTAAGCTCTGAGCCGGATGCAAAAGGTCTTTTGCCAAGCGGTCCGACAGCTTGCCCCTTGATCGTCAGATCAGCAGCACCTGAGTGCCGACTTGTGCAAGCTCGTAAAGTTCAATGACATGCTCGTTGTAGAGGCCGATGCACCCGTTCGATGATCTGCGACCGATCTTCCGGGTATCATGGGTGCCGTGGATCAAATAGGCAGGCCAGGACAGATACAATCCGCGGACACCAAGCGGGTTGTCCTTGGATCCGCCTTCGACCATCTTCGGCCAGTCCGGGTTGCGCTCGAGCATGGATGCCGTCGGACGCCACGGCGGGTTCACAGCCTTGCGGACAATCTCGGTCCGCCCGAGCCGCGTCAGTTCCTCGGACAGGGGGACGGACGAGGGATAGAGCCGGTAGATCGACTGATCCTCTGACCAGTAATGCAGTGCGCGTGATTTTGTGTCCGCCAGAATTGCACCACCCTTAGTATTCTCAAAATAGTCCCGCCACTGAGGCATCCGGAAGCTGGACACGTTGTTCCGTACGCTGCCGGATACAGGAGCCTGAAACTCGGTCGTGCCGTCCTGCGCCAAGGCTGGTAGGGCCGCAAGACCCGCCATCCCGACTGCTCCGCCCATCAAAGCCCGTCGCCCGATCCGTTCCTCGGCCATGGATCACTCCTTCACCTACGTTTCGGAATGGGCAGTATCGTCCTCTTGCCTCCGGGACAAATCAAAGAGCCGTCAACAGAGCACGGTTTGGGCCGAAAGCGCTACAATCACTGCGCCGTTCTTCTTGCGAGGTTTCTGATGGGCCCATGGAAGTCGACCAACAGGTCTCGACACTCTGACATTGCCGTGATCCGGCAACGCATGCCTTGCATCTCAAGTAGCTAGAGCAATTAGCCCTCGCCACTCAAGACGGGGGCTTTCGCAGGATTGATCACTTCAGACGCTCATCCCTTTTCCGGCGGAAAGCTGCTTCAAGGTCTGCCCGGTTTGGGCGTGGCCCTGGCCGCTGGTGCCGCACTTGTCCTCGCCTTGCCGCCATATTCGATCCTGCCCTTTGCGCTGATCGCCTTCGCTGTGCTGGCAATTATGTTGCATGGCACGCCGTGGCCTGTCGCGTTTCGAATCGGATATCTGTTTGGCTTAGGCCAGTTCGTGCCCGGGCTTTTCTGGATCACCGAAAGTTTTCAGGTCGAGGCAGATCGGTTCGGATGGTTGGCTTTGCCAGCCGTGTTCGGCCTTGCAGCTCTGCTGGCAGTGTTTCCGGCTTTTGCCTGTGCCCTTGCCGCCCGCATGGCGCGCGCCGGATTGCCGCTCTCGCTTTCGCTTGCGACAGGCTGGACCGGCCTTGAATGGCTGCGGGGGCATGTTCTGACGGGGTTTCCTTGGAACCTTGCTGCCTACACGCTGGCCGATTGGTTGCCTCTCGCGCAGATGGCCTCCCTGGTCGGCAGCTATGGGCTGGGGTTCCTCTTGGTGCTTTGTTCAGCACTGGTCGGGCTGGCTTTCCGCGCGCCCGCTCGCAGGTTGCAAGTCATCCGTTTCGCCAGCGCCACCGCAATTGCGGTCACCGTCGCTGGTTTCGGTTTTGCGCGCCTGACCTTGTCCGATCCCCCGTCGGAGCGCGGCACTCAAATCCGCGTCGTGCAACCGAACATCGCGCAAAGCGCCAAGTGGGATGAAGGATCCCGGAAAGCCAACATCCTTCGGCTTCTGGCTCTTTCTGCGCGCCCGGGCGACTACGATATCCTGCTTTGGCCCGAAACCGCATGGCCGGGGTTTCTCGCCGAAGACACTGGGGCCCGTATCATGCTTGGGTGGCTCTTGCCGAAGACCGCCGTATTGTTGGCGGGCAGTCCTGAGCGGGAGGTTACCTCTAACGAAACAGTGTACCGAAACTCTGTGCTCGCCATCGCGCCGGATGGCTCCGTCCTGACGCGCTACGCCAAGCATCACCTTGTGCCCTTTGGTGAATACGTGCCGTGGCGGAGAGTCCTGCCGTTCCAGCGATTGGTCGAATCTTTAGGTGATTTCCTCCCCGGTCCGGGTCCCCGCACCCTTGCATTCGGCCCACATCCCTATGCGGGCATCGCTATCTGCTACGAGATCATCTTTCCCGGGCATGTGGTCGATGATGCCATCCGACCGGACTGGATATTCAATGCAACCAACGACGCCTGGTTCGGCAGCTCGATTGGTCCAAAGCAACATCTGGCTTCAGCCCGGATGCGAGCCATCGAAGAGGGGCTTCCACTCGTGCGGGCCGCAAATACGGGAATCTCGGCGGTGGTCGATGCCTACGGCGAGACACTGGCGATGCTGGACATTGAGACTTCTGGCGTAATCGACATGCGCTTACCGAGATCCCTGCCACCGACCCTCTACGCCCGTCTTGGCGACTGGTCCGCACTTCTCCTTATCCTTGGCTCTTGGGGAGTTTTCGCCTTCTGGGTCTGGCGGAAAAAAACGGTCTTGAAAGGAAGCCAGAAATGATCGGACCAGTTTTCGGGATCGTCGGATTCCTGTGGGGCTACTATCTCGCCCGACAGCGCGGCGGCAAGACGCTGGACCGCCTGCAATATGGCGCAGGCTTCGCCATCGCTTTCGGGCTGTTTGGCACCCTCCTTGGCGTTGCCCTTGCCCGGTTTCTTGGGGCGGCCTGATCGGCGAAACCTCGCCGGTGCTGCACTCCTCACCTTTTTGTCGGTTGAACCTCTAGTTGCTCGAGGTTCTAGACCGCACGCTGTTCTCATCGCCTGGACTGTTCATGCGTCTTCGTTCTCTTCAGATCATCCTTTGGGTCGCCGCGACTGCGGCGGTCGTCGCTTTTGCGGCGGCGCGGTGGTGGCCTGCAACGGAGGACAGCGCAGCTGCAGCATCTGCTTTCACGCCCACCTTCGCACTTGCAGACAGCGAAGGTCGTATCCGTACGACGGACGAATTCCGCGGAAAGTTCCTGTTGGTGTTCTTCGGCTTCACAAGCTGCCCGGATGTCTGCCCCACGACACTCTCCGAAGTTGCACAGGTCATGGATGACCTTGGATCCGAGGCAGGATCGGTGCAGCCGATCTTCATCTCGATCGATCCCGAACGGGACAGACGGCTTGGACTGACTGACTACACCAAGGCGTTCCACCCAGCGATCCTCGGTCTGGCCGGCAGCGAGGCCGAAACACAAGTTGCGGCCGCAAGCTTCAAGATCTTCTACGAGCGGGAGGCCGACACCACTTCGCCGGACGGCTACACGATGGCGCACAGCCCTGGCCTCTATCTGATCGGCCCAGATGGCGCGTGGCTGCGTCAATTCACCTACGGCACTCCGGCGGCCGAAATCCTCTCCGACCTTCAATCGAGACTTTGACCCATGAAACACTTCCTCCTTGCCGCATCTCTGATCGTGTCCGCGCCTGCCGCCATGGCCTGCGAGACCGTGACCATCGGTGATCTGACCGTTGAGCACGCCTGGTCCAAGGCGACGATTGGCGCGGGGCGACCCGGCGTTTTCTATGTGGGGATCACCAACGCTGGATCTGCGGACGATGCGCTGATCGGCATTGCAACGCCTGCAGCCGGTATGCCGATGCTGCACGAGACTGTCGTTCAGGACGGCATCGCATCAATGCCGCATGCGATGTCCATCCCTGTGCCGGCCGGCCAGAGCGTGCAGCTTTCGCCTGGCGGATACCACGGCATGCTGATGGGGCTGACGACAGCCCTGAAGGAAGGGGACAGCTTTCCGGTCACCCTCATCTTTGAAAAGGCCGGAGAGGTCACGATGAATGTCGATGTCCTTTCGTTGCGCGCGGAGGGTCCGGATTGCGCCGACGCAGGGCAATAATCCTCGGCGCTGGAGGTGCCATCGGAGCCGTCGCCTTCATGCTGGGCGTCGGAGCCTATCGCACGCGCAACAGGCCAGCTCTCAGCGAGGTCCTGCCCTTGCCAATCGGCGAGATGTCCTGGGCATTGACCGACCACCGGGGTCAGTCCGTCCGACCCACAGACTGGGCCCGTCGCCCGGTCATGGTGTTCTTCGGCTTCACCTGGTGCCCGGACGTCTGCCCGACCACACTAAGCGACATATCGCTCTGGCTCGAAGAACTGGGAGCCGACGCGGACCGCTTGATCGTGGCGCTGATTTCGGTCGATCCGGAACGAGACACGCCCGACGTCCTTGCGGATTACGTCAGCAATTTCGACCCGCGTATCATCGGGTTGACGGGTCCCGCCGACAAGGTCGCGCAGGCCGCCGCAGATTTCCGGGTAACCTATCGCCGCGTCGACAAGGATGGCGGCGACTATACGATGGACCACACCGCCGGTGTGCTCCTGTTCCACCCCGATGGGCGCTTTGCCAGCATCATCGACTTCCATGAAGACCGGCGCTTCGCCGTTCCCAAAATCCGCCGAACCCTCAGTTGAAAGGTCATTCTGCCAGATGATCCGCTCCGCGTTTCTGATCCTTGCTGTCGCATCTCTCGCCCCGCTCCAGGCAGTGGCAGATCCTCCGACGGCGCATTTGCCGATGGCATTCGAAGCCACAATCGAACCCGGTGACACATTGGACAGCGTCCTTGGTCACGCAGGAATCCCCGCGACGATCCGGGCAGAAGCTGCCCTCGCGCTGTCAGGTGTTTACGACTTGACCGATCTGCGACCCGGTCACCGGATCGAATGGGCGGCAGCGTCCGGGGATTCAGCATCGCTGACACGCCTGTCACTCTTCGTGGAAGATGGTGTGGAGATTGCTCTTCGCTTCGATGGGCCATTAGCCGCACAGCGCATCGACCCACCGGTTCGTGAGACGGACCGGCGGGAGACCTTGACCCTCGACGGAACCCTTTACGACGCCTTGACGGCCCGAAATGCACCAGAACGCTTTGCGGTTGACCTAACCGCAGTTCTTGCGGGCCAGGTCGATTTCAGGCGCGACCTGAAGGGCGGAGAGACCTTCGCGCTGGTCTGGCAGGAAGACCAACTTCCCGATGGCAGCATCGCGGGCGAGCCGCGCCTGAGTTACGCGCGGTTGGAGCTTCGCGACCGCGTCCTCGAA
Source organism: Gemmobacter aquarius (assembly GCF_003060865.1). NCBI lineage: Bacteria > Pseudomonadati > Pseudomonadota > Alphaproteobacteria > Rhodobacterales > Paracoccaceae > Paragemmobacter > Paragemmobacter aquarius. The sequence goes on along the minus strand of NZ_CP028920.1, from coordinate 30,960 downwards.
CTCGTTGCGACCGAAGCCGCCGGCCCGGTCATCGTCTTTGAAGATGGCGAAGCCGTGCAGCGTTCAGCGGCACCCATCCTTGGTGCACGACTGTCGTCCGTCTTTGGGCGCCGGAACCATCCCGTGTTGGGTGGGGTTCGCATGCATACCGGGATCGATTACGCGGCACCCGTGGGCACCGAAGTCTCGGCGACCGGCGCCGGTCGGGTGATCTTTGCGGGCTCGATCCGCGGCTATGGCACCACGATCGACATTGATCACGGCGGTGGGGTCGTGACGCGATATGCGCATCTTTCAGAGATCGCCGAAGACGTTCGCGTGGGGTCACGGGTCAAGGCGGGAGACGAGATTGGCGCGGTCGGCGCGACAGGGCTCGTGAGCGGCCCCAACCTTCACTACGAAGTTCGTGTCGACGGCAGACCGGTCGATCCTAAAGACCAGGACGCCTTGCCGGAACAGGAGATTGCTTCGGCAGATGATCTCAATGCGCTCGCCACCTGGCGCAGCGAAACTGGCTTCATTTCAGGAACTGACGGAGAACGCGGATGAACAGATATTTGATCGGACGCCGCGAGGTCATCCTTGCAGCAACAGCATTTGCCGTAACCCCTGCCGCCAAAGCTAAGGCAGAGGAAGAACCGCCAATCCATGTCGTCAAGGGGCGTGGCTGCGAGTGCTGTGAAGCATGGGTCGACTATCTGCGGGAGCAAGGCTTCACCGTGACCGATGAAGTTTCGATGGGCACGCTGTTGATCCGCTTCAAGATGGATCAGGGAGTTCCGGTCAAGGCGTTTTCCTGCCACACGGGAACGGTCGAAGGCTATGCGCTTGAGGGCCATGTTCCCGCCGCAGACATCCGGCGGTTGCTGGCTGAGCGTCCCGACGCTGTCGGACTTGCCGTGCCCGACATGCCTTACGGCTCGCCCGGCATGGGGTCTGAAGACAGCCGCGATGCCTACGATGTAGTACTGATCCGGCGCGATGGCGGCCTAGAGGTTTACACCAGCTATCCGGCCGCCTGATATCACATCATTGCTTGCGGATTCCGATCATTGCCTTCGCGCTCTTCGGCCGACACAACAGACCAGTCAAAAGGCACCGACGATCTGTTCGACGGCGTCGTCGCTGTCCCAAGCGAACGGACCTTGTAGCCGTCCGATCTCGCGGCTTTGACGGTCAATCAGAAGCGTTGTCGGCAGCCCGATAAAGGCCAGGGCAAGCTGAACCCTTAATGGCTCAGCCCAATAGAGCGGCAGAGCGTCCAGACCGATCTCGTCATAGAACTGTCGGCCCCGGCCAATCCCAGCGTCATCAATGCAAAGAGGCAGGACCGCGAAATCCGCGCCGCCGAGCCGTTTTTCAAGTCGCTCAAGCATCGGCATCTCTTCCCGACAGGGCGGGCACCACGTCGCCCAAATGTTCAAAAGGATCACCCGTCCGGCGAAGTCGTCGAGATACCGGGTGGTTCCTTTCTCATCCAGGATCGGGGGTGAAAGCAGTTGCTGAGGGTCGCTCCGAAGTCGGAATGGAGGCCGAGCCTCAGCCGGAGTTGCGAGATAGGGCATGGCGAGGCCGACGAGTACCGACCGGCGGCAGATATGGGTGAGCATGGCGTGTTCCCCGTAAAAAGGCCCGGACCCGCAGACTGGCTGCAGGTCCGGGCGCGCTTCAGGCTAAAACCGCGAACTCGGTCATCATGCCGGTCGAGAGGTGGGGCATATGGTGGCAATGCAGCATCCAGCGCGCGGCTTCACCTGCGTCCAACGCAACCGTCACCATGCCCATCGGCGGCACATGCACGGTGTCGCGTACCGCACCTGCAAAACGCGCGCCACCAGTGCCGACCACCTGAAACGCGTGACCGTGAAGGTGCATCGGATGTGCCATCATGGACATGTTGTGAAACATCATCTCGACCCGATCGCCGGACTTCGCCGTTACCGGCACATGGGTGCCCCAGGTCTGTCCGTTGATCGTCCAGACATAGGGCATCATCGAGCCACCCAGCATGAGCATCGGCTGCGATGCGGGCGCACGTTCGGGCAACGGAGTGACCGCGCGAAGCAAGCTTTCCTGTGCGAGATCGCCGCTGAAGGCGGGATGGTCTCGCTCCGACAAGTCAGCGATCTTCGCCACAGCGGCCCCCGGCGTGGCCAGGATGACACCCGTCCTTTCCTTGGCGCCCTCGCGCAAGGCGAGAACCGGATACGCCCCGCCCTCCCTCGGTACTTCCAGCTCGATGTCGAGACGCTGGCCCATCGCGACACCAAAGCGACTGCCAGGCAGCGGTTGCACCGGCTCGCCGTCCACCGCAACCAGCCGTCCGGGAAGCGCGCCCGTATCGATCCAGAAGACAGTCGCAGCGGCGGCATTGATCACGCGGACCAGCACTTGCCCGCCTTTGTCCACCTGTACGACTTCCGGGTCGTCAAGCGTCCGGTCGTTGGCGAGATAGGCATCGAAGTTGTAGTCGTTGAGGTCCATTGCCATGCCGTCCATGCCCGGCATCGCCATCATGCCGCCCTGCTCCATGGCGCCCATGTCCATCCCGGAATGGTCCATGGCACCTTGCCCCGACTGGCCATGATCCATGCCGGCCATCGATGCGCCGCCGGTGATTTCGGTCAGCACCTCGGCGGGCGACTTGAACGCAAAGTCGTGCAGGAACAGCGTCACCTCCTGACGATCTGCCGCAACATCCTCGGGCCGCCGCACGATCAGTGGCGCTGCTAGAAGTAGCATTTCATGCGCCGGGACGTGGGCGTGCATCCAGTGGGTGCCCGGCCTTGCCGCGAAGTCGTAGGCGCGGATGTCACCGGGCTGCAGCATTGGCATCGGCAGGTCGGGGACACCGTCCTGTGCGTTGTCGGGGATCTGTCCGTGCCAGTGAATGATGGTAGGCTCTGCGAGCGAGTTCTTGAGGTCAACCGCAAAGGCCTGTCCAGGATCGAGTACAAGCCCCGAGCGGCCATTGCCATCCATGAGCCCCCAGACGGTTGCGGCCCGGCCTTTGATGTCAAGCGTCCGGGTTGTGGCCGTCAAAGACATCCGGGCGGATTGGGCCCGCACCCGAGCGGGCAGGACCAAAGATGCGGCCGTGGCCGCAGAAGCGGCCAAAAAGCCGCGACGAGAAAGAGATAGCATGCGAGTTCTCCTGAATCGCTAGATGATTGGGACGAGCGGTTTCCGGCTCAGGCCGGAACCGCGGGGTCAAATCACTGCATTTTGGGAGGGTGCCCCAGAGGCGGAATGGCCAGCGAAGCAAACAGCAAGCCGAAATGGAGCTCGACATCGGCGGCACGCGCCACCACTTCGGTACCACCGTTCGGTGCGGGCAAGGCCGCAGTGGCGAAAAGGCAATGCTGCTGGCAAAGAACCTGTTGCGCGTCGCTGTCAGGACCGTCAGTCGTCTGCATGGGCATCAAATGGCCAGCCATCGCCATTATCTGTGCATGGTCGACCTGAGATTGCCCGCGCCCTTCGCCCAAAGCCATCACGGGCAAGATCGCCGCCAAAAGGTAGGCGGCAAAGATCAGGACACGCATGCCAAAGGTCGTAAATGTCATGGTTGGAATACTATCAGGATGGGCCGTTGCCGTCACCTGACAGTTTGGTGTCCCTGCCCGACATCGGGCTGTCTCGCGTGCGGTAACAATGCCGAGTTTTCTGATTTCTTGAAACGCTATCGCAAAGTTTACTGGAAACCGCGTCCGGCGAGCAGGACCATTCAGGAAAATGCGGGACAATGATTTGATGAAAAAGCTCCTCCTCGCCCTCACAGCATTGATTAGTCTGGCCGCCTGCGGGGCCGAACCTATCTGGGCGCCGGATGATGTCGTCGCGACCGCGCGCTATGCGCATCCCGGGCCGACCTCGGTTACTCTCTACACGGTACTCTCGACCCGAAGCGGTGCGGGTGCGCATGCGGGACTCCTGATTAACGGATCAGAGCGTGTTCTGTTCGATCCGGCTGGATCCTGGCGGCATCCCAGACTTCCCGAACGCAATGATGTCCATTTCGGGATCACCCCGAAGATGGTGGATTTCTACATCGACTACCACGCCCGTGAGACCTTCGACGTCGTGGAACAGACAGTCGAGGTTTCCCCTGAAATAGCCGCGATGATCATGCAGCGGGCCATGGCTTACGGTGCCGTACCAAAGGCCAACTGCACCATTGCCTTGTCGCGCGTGCTGGAAGGCGTTCCAGGCTTCGAGAGCCTCCCTATGACCTGGTTCCCGAAACGGATGATGGAGGGCTTTGCTGAGCTTCCAGGCGTGACGACCCGAAAAATCACAGATGACGATGCCGATCAAAATCATGGGGTTCTGCTGGTCCAGGCCAGCGATGCGCAGCTGGAGTAGTTTTTTGGTGATTGCTCCGGCAGAAACCACGACTTCACTCGCCACAGCAATTGTTCGGCGGTATCGTCGGCGACAACTTTCGACATGAGGTACATTTGATGAACATGACGCGTCGCACCATTCTGACTGCAGGTCCAGTTTTCCTGGCCATCGCCGCCACACCGATGCTGGCGGAAACGGATGCGCGCATCCATGTGGTCAAGGACCCCGGCTGTCCATGCTGCAATGCCTGGATCGGACACCTTCGCGAGAATGGTTTCAATGTAAGCTTTGAGGAGCGCAGCATCGAAGAACTCGCGGCGTATAAGCGCGAGCGCGGCATTCCGGAAGAACTGTCCTCCTGCCACACGGCGACGATCGATGACTATACCATCGACGGGCACGTCCCCGCCGCAGACATCCGCCGCCTTCTGGACGAACGTCCAGAAGTGGTCGGACTTACCGTTCCGGGTATGCCGTTCGGTTCACCCGGAATGGGACCGGAGACGGAGCGCGAGGCATACGAGGTTCTTCTCGTCGGACTCGATGGCAGCAGCCAGGTCTTCACCAGCTATCCGAGCGCCTGACTTCGCTTCAGGATGAAAGGGCGTCACAAGAAGCAGTGGCACGAAGCGCTTGTCTCCAGGTGCCACAGCAGTATCAAGGCAAACCCAACTCGGTTGACCGCCATACTTCTTCCAGCGCGGCCTGCAGGTTGACGCCGTCCAATGGTCTGATCGCGGCATCAAGACATCGCGCGGCGTGATAGGCCGTGGCCGCCATTGCACTGGGCGCCGTGCCATGGACGAGCCGGTAACGCGCCGCGAAACTGTCCATCTGACTCTCGCCTTCCCATCCCGCTGGAAGGACATCCTGCACCAAGACGATGCCTTCCGATTGATACGCGCGCGCGGTTGCGCTGGCTGCTGGCTCGGGGCCAAGGACCACCACCACATCGGGGGGCTCGCTAGGTGTTCCTAACAGGTCCTCGACCAACCCTGCTGCTTCGCGCGGAAGCGGCAGAACATGCACATCAACCCCGCCCAAATGCCCGTCAGACGTCTCATTCGCGTGCCCATCCCGCTCGTCCGCCGCCAGCAGGAAACCGCGGACGGCTTCGGCGAGGCCTACTTCAAGGTCTTCGCCGACGACCAGAAGTGCGGCCGTGAACGAATGCGCCGATGCAATCCCTGACATCCCCATCCACAGTGCGGCCACCAGGACGGGACTGGGAGTGGGCAAAACTTGGGGGTCATGCGGCTGCTCTTTGGTAGGCTCCGGTTAGCCGACCGTCGAGAACGGCGGCGCGGACAACAGCCACGCGGTGGGCTCCATTGGGCGACCATCTCATGCGGCGGCGCTTGCCCATGCGGGTGTTCCCGATGTCGTCCACGCAGCCCTCTGCCCGGGATGAAGAAATCGGAAAACCCGTGCGGTACCGCCGACCATAGTCGGTCAGGCTGTCCATGTTGTTCGCAAGGTAGGAATAGAGGTCCCGGCACCGGGCTTGCACGCGTCGGGCTGCTTCAGCCGCCATGCGATCATCTGTATTCAGCCGCGTGCAATCGACGATCAACCATTGCAGACTGGTCGTGGCCGTTAGAACTTTCCCATGCCAAAGGTACCATCGCAGTGTTTCGGCCGGACGTTTGAACAACACTGGAATGCCGGAGAAACCCCTGCTCTGCAGCAGGCCTTTTACGGCGTTCTCGACGTGCTGAATACGCATCGAGATATGCCACCAGTCGAGGATGTGGCGGACCTTTCCATCGACGGCATTGCGGACGAGGTTTGGCAGGGCTGGTTCCCCGTCCGAAATTACCGTGACGGTTTGTTCGTGATCCCAACCGAGAGCCCTCAAGTGCTGGCGAAGCTGACTGGCAGGTGACAGGACCGCCTGTTGCACCAAGCCGAAGCGACGGCACCTATCGTGGCCTTCAATTTTACCGACCACAACATCGAGGTGTCGCTTCTGATATTCCGGCCTGCATCGGATATGCGCACCGTCCAGGAAAACCGTCAGCGCAGGCGCCTCTTCGGCGGCTGAAGGAACCAGCGGCTCATTCTGCTCGCTGTCGCAGATTTCCCGGGCAACTTTGCCCAGTCGATTGCGCACCGATGTGTTCACCTGCTTCGCGCAAGGCAGAAAGGTTTCCAGAATACGCACCGCTTCCCGAAAGGAATGACGCGCTCCAAGTTCGGCTTGAAGGCGTCGCAGTTCCGGGGTCGATCGATCCGGGAAAAAGTGAGCGAGAGGCGAAAGCGGTCCGCCCAAGACAACATCGGATTTTGCATTGCAGGCGCAACGCCGAATGCGCGGCGCTTTGACCTCGAACCTGCCGAAGAGTGTGTCGAGCACCCGCGACCGATAATCATGTATAGCCCGGACCCCGTCGCAGTCCGGGCAGATCCGGCTGGCTTCGGAAATTTCCTCGATCTGGTCGTGCAGGATCGCACTTTGCAATTGCCCCAGGATCGTCTTCGCATCTTCGAGCAACAACCCGAACCCCTCAGGCTGCGTGCGTCGAAACGGGCGGGACAAACGGCCGAGACGATGCCTCTTTGTGGTTCCGTTCTCAAAGGTCGTCTCGACAATAATCCGCACTTCCATGGCAGTTCCCTTCTCAATGAACCACCAACATACACAGACACCCCCAAGTTTTGCCCACTCCCTTTAAATCCTGCACACCGCGCGTTGAGCGACGTTTGTTGCCTTTAAACGTGGCATTCAGACGCCAGCTCGTCGGAGTCTTTCCCTGTTTCGCAGTACGATCCGGTCAACTGCGGCAAGAAGGCGGGGCTCCTTTTCAAACGCACGAAGCAAGGCAACTCTTGCGTACCCATCGAGGCCAGTGCTGAACATTGCCGCTTTCACCAGCGGACGTGACTGAGCTGCAGCGATGGCGGCAAGGCAGAAGAGTCTAACGTCGGGTCTGGGGCTTTGAAGGGCAAAGGCGGTATCCGCGCGAACGGACTTGAGCGCCTTGGCATAGGTGGCCGCCCGCATGGCGCGTCGAAGTTTGTTGGCGCAGTTGGACGTCACCGCGCTTTCGAGCATCCCTGCCCCGCTTCGAGCACGACGCACCAGCTTTTCGGATATTCGGCTGCGATCAGGCTTGATGAGGATCGAAAGGAGTCGGGTGCCGCAGATCTGGCAATCGAATGCCCATAACTTCCGCCACTGTTTGAGCGCTATGCCACGCCGAGAGCAGTCGGGACACGACTGGAACGCGACCTGCGCCGTCATCAGGGCTTCGGTTTGGGTCATTGTCCCAAAGGTAAGGGATTGAACAGTTTCAGAGGCAACACGGGCCGCAATCGATATCTTTTCTGCTGTGGTCGCGGCCACCTCAACTTCAAAATCCAGCATGGCGACCTGTCGCGTATCGACTCCGATATGCGCCAGGAGTTCGTCGACCTCACAATGGTTGGTGACCGCCAATCGCGTCAGCCATCCAGAAAGCAGCTCATCTGCAAGAGGCGTGACAGTTTTCGGCAACGGGCTCCGCTTCAAGCTCTGGCCTTCTCGAGCCGTCGCTGGGTATTCGCATGGCGCGACCAAACGGGCGTCCATTTTGCGACTGCATCGTCGGTGATGCATTCTTGGCCAGTGACGATTGCGTCGATGGATAGGTCCTTGACCAAGGAAAATACCCGCGAGGTCACCCCGCCGGTCAGCGCCAGTATCTGCTTGAGCGATTTGACCTTCAGATTGGACTTCTTCGCGAGCGGCATGGCCGCGATCAGGGTCTGGATCATGTCCGAGAACTCGGCATCGTCGCGCCAGTTTGGCAGGTGGTGTTCATCCAGGCGTCGCGCGAGTTGGACATCGCCGCGAATGGCATCGACCGCTTCGCTGACTCCAAAGCAAACCAGCGATGCCTCGAGTTCATTGCTGAGATAACGCAGAACATTCAGGAAGCGGCGTTGTTCGCGATGGGTTCCCGCGAGGAGGTTGTGGACTTCGTCAATCATGATCATCCGAAGCCCGAGGTCGCGAAGAAGGCCAACAACGCGGACCTCAAGCGAAGCGACGCTTTGGGCCCGCAAGCTTAACGCTGATGACGGAGCGCCGACGGCAGCGAGGATGTGCATGTAGAACCGCCGCTCGTCCGGCGCTGGTGGTGCCTGCAAAAGAAGCAGCGGAGTGCGCGTGATACCTGATTCCGGATCGTATTCCGGCGCGTACCTGCGCGACAGGTTGCGGGCGATCATCGTCTTCCCGATGCCAGAGGCCCCATGCACGAGAAGGCCCGGCATTCGAGTCTGCCGTGGCATCTCGATAAGGCCTTGCAGCCGGTCCAGCACTTGTTCCGCCCGCGGAAAGCCGATCCAGATATCCGATTGAATGAGGGCGATGCGGCCGTCTGCTTCTGTTTCTGTCCTCAATTCACCAGCGCTCCACCTTAAACATGGGGCGCGATGTATCACCGGTGTCGACTGGTCGCAGCCCCTCCGACACCCGATCATCGGCGGCCAGACCCTTCATCGAAGAACTCCTTTCACGGGATCGGCGCTCTGCCTTGGTCAGCGCGCGGCTCTCACCCTCGATTTGGCGTTGCTGCCGGATCAATTCGGCAAGGACCAATTCATTCGTGCCCACTTTGCCCATGGCCCGTGCCTTTTGCATGGCCTCCCGGTATTCCCAGAGCGACACCGGCGGGATTTCAAGGTTGCGGTACCGGGCCTCGACACATCTGTCGCCGTCCAGTTCGATCCAGACGGACGAGAGATCGCGGGGATCGTAGCGGACGACCACCTTTCCGTCCTGGCGACCGACATAGCCCGCGAGGGCGTCGGACCAGTAGCGCAGGTCGAACAGATGGATGCCGTCACGACGTACTTGCCGCAGCTCACTTGGCAGGAAACTCACCCGAAACGCCTCCATGTCGAAAGGGATGTCGCCGGACATCTCCCCGGCGAGCGCTTCCCACTTGGCGACAGGTGTGCAGCCAAGGCTCGAATGAATGCTGTTGTTGTAGCGACAGATTTCCAAGGCAAACCACCGATCAAACTCTCGCAAAGTCATCGCCGCCATGGCTTCCGCGTTATAGCCGCCCTTGGCCGCGACCGACGACTGCGTTGTTCCTGGCAAGAGATGCACCGCGCCCATCATGGTCCCGATCAGCCGCTCGACATGCCCACCAAAGTGAGGGCTCCCCGGCGGGCGATAGACCAGATTGATCCCCCATTCGGCGCAGGCCGATTGAAAGGCGCGTGACCGAAAATCGCGACCATTGTCGACGTGAATGCTGTCCGGCTTGCCCTGCGCGGGCCACGGGACACTACACTCGAGGTCGGCCAGAAACTCTGCTTTGGGCGCAACAGCCCGCGTTAGGCAAAGGGCCACCGAAAGGCGAGACGGCGCCTCGAAGCTGACGTGGTATCCCGTCACCATGCGCGTGGCGATATCGATCGCCAAGGTCACCCAAGGCCGGCCGATGGGTTTGCGCTCGAAACTGTCGACAAGGATGATGTCCGCTGGTGTGTGATCGATCTGCACAACGTCCAGCGGTCGTACTGATCTGTTCCTTCCCGTCACCGGCGCAAACCTTTGGCGCGCTGCCTTTGCGCCCTCGCGTGCTTTCATGACTTCGCGGGCATCCATCGCATCAAGCCGCCGCTGAACGGTGCGGCGCGTCGGCGGCTGAAACCCACTCTCAAGGCAGGCACTGCGGATTTCTGTCACAACTCGCGCCAGGCTGGGGCGTTCTCGCCGAAGGTAGTATCGAGTCAAATGGTCTTCGATTATACCTTCGACATCAGCGGGCACCATGACCGACCCCGTGGGTCGGCCGCGTTTGCGGGGAACAAGAGCGCTTGTCCGGCCACCTTCTTCCGCAAGTCGTCGAATCCAGCGCCAGACAGTGGTCTTGCTGACGCCAAGCTCCCAGACTGCATCACGTATGCCGCTCTCCAAGCTCCCGGTGCGGCTGAGATACGCCTGTACAAGCGGTCGAAGGACCGATGCCCGGCGCAGCGCCTCAACACCAGAATCGCCACAGTCTTCGTCATTACCCACTATCGCTGCCAACCGTCCAACCCCGCGCACCCTGTGTCAGCTTTAATGGCAAGAATGTCGAATTTAAAGGCAAGATACCATATTTAATGGCAAAGCCGCCCCTTTGATTTTGTTGACTTTCGCATACCGCATTTAAGGGCTACGCGACACTCGGGTTCATGCGCCGTTGGCGGACCGGTTCGTCAAGCACGGCTCCAAAAGCTTCATCTGAGCCAGAACCGTTGGCCAAAGAAGATCCCAAGATGCAGGAATTTCATGACCAGATCCGCGCCGCGCCGAGTTCCAACCGGGAATTTCATGCCTCTGACCTTTGTCGCCTCATCGGGCAGGCTGCTTACGACGCACGCATCGTAGACGTCATCCGGCAGTTGGGTTGTCCGAGGTTCACGGCGACGCTTGCAGTTCATGGCCGTGCTGTTTTGGCCGGAGAAATTCGGAGGTGATACCTCTCCCAATTGAAACCGCGAACCGAAGTCGCAGTACGGCTTTTTGTTTTTGCAGAGCAAACAAATTTCGATCCTCTGAAACGCGTTCTTTCTTGTTTGCTAACGGCAAGCTACCCAAAAGGCGAAGTTGCAGCATTTGGACCGCAACAAAATCATGAGAAACGCCCAAGTCCGATTTGTCAGTTACCGCCACACAAGCTATGGCGTTCTTGGAGATGGCGTCCCTCCGATGTGCAGTTGCGCGCGCGTTTCAGTGGGATTAAGCCAGTTGTTGTCTGGTGCCCTTCGTCTTGGCGAGGGGATAATCGGGAACGCGGTGCAACTCCGCGACGTGCCCAACGCTGTAAAGTGGACGGGACCACAAATGCCACTGGCCGAAAGGTTCGGGAAGGCGTGGTTCCGGATGAAGCCAAGTCAGAAGACCGGCCAGACGAAACCGGGGCGGGCGATGGCCGGCGCAGGTCCCGTTTCTGTGCAGGGGAAGACTATGACCGCCGAACCGTTCTTGACTGATGCCGGGCCGTTTGCCGAGGCCGAGCGCGCTGCCGTATATCGCGCGATTCACACCCGCCGCGACGTACGCAGTCAGTTTACCGACCGCCCAATTAACGACGCCACACTGTTGCGCCTGCTGACAGCAGCGCATCATGCGCCCTCCGTCGGGCTGTCGCAGCCTTGGAATTTCATCGTGATCCGGTCAGAGGCAGTAAAGCTTCGGGCGCAGACGGCATTTGCCAAGGCCAATGCCGAGGCACAGGCGATGTTTCCCGAAGACCGCCGTGCGCTTTATTCGTCGCTCAAACTGGAGGGCATACTGACCGCACCCATAAGCCTGTGTGTCACATGCGATCACAGCCGGGGTGGCCCAGTGGTGTTGGGGCGCACGCATCAACCGCAGATGGATGTCTATTCCACTGTATGCGCTGTGCAGAACCTGATGCTGGCGGCAAGGGCCGAAGGGATTGGCGTCGGTTGGGTCAGCATCTTTGACCCCGCCGACATGCAGCAACTGTTGGATCTGCCCAATCATGTCAGCGCGGTGGCGTGGCTGTGCCTTGGCCATGTCGATGCGCTTTATTCCGAGCCCGAGTTGCAAGCGAAAGGCTGGGCCCAGCGGGTTCCACTGGCCGATCTTGTTTTTGCCGAACGCTGGGGGCGGCGTGCCTAGACCGATTTCGGTGCCCTGCCATTTCGGCGAATGGATGCAGGGGCGGCTGGGGCCAGCTGGCCCAGTGGCGCTGATCACGCTGACGCCTGCCGGTCCGCGGGTGATTGCGCGCTGGCGTGCGGGTGTCGGGCTGGCGTGTCAGTCGGTGACGCATGGCCCAATGGATCCGGCGTTGCTGGCGCGGTTTGCGCGGGCGCTTGGTGGATTGCCACCGGGGCGGACCCTACTGCGGGTGCCTTATCCGCCTGGCCTGGGCACTGGCATGTCCACCGCTGGTCTGCTGGGGGTCGCGGCCTTTGCTGGGCGGGCGCTTGCGCCGCTGTCTCTGGCGCGGGCTTGTGTGGCCGCCGAAGGAGCCAGCGATCCGCTGATGTTCGCCCAACCTTCGCGGCTCTTGTGGGCCTCGCGTCAGGGGCGGGTTCTGGCGCGATTGTCGCCGCAGCCGCGCGCGCACCTGCTGGCCGGGTTTTGGGGTCCAGCACGGCCGACGCAAGCGGGCGATCTGGCATATGCCGACGTATCGGACCTTCTGGAGCGTTGGCAGGCCGAGGCCCCGCTGGCCACCCGTGCCGCTCTTGCCAGCGAGAGTGCGGCGCGCTGCGTTGCCCTTCGCGGCCCGTCGGAGGACCCGACCGAACGGCTTGCACACGATCTGGGGGCGCTTGGGTGGATGATGTCGCATTCGGGTGCGGCGCGGGCGCTGATCTTTGCCCCGGGCGCTCTGCCGCGCCATGGTATGGCGGCATTGCGTGAGGCTGGGTTGCGAGGTGTTCATCATCTGGCCACCTTGGGCGAATGACAAGGAGCACATCTATGCGCGATCACGGCGGAAATCTGGATCAGGCGATGGCCGTTTTCGGCACGGGCGACTGGATTGACCTGTGCACGGGTATCAACCGCCGCCCTTGGCCATTGCCCCTGCTTGACCCGGACTGTTGGCGCAGCCTGCCGACTCGGGCAAGTCAGGCGGGTTTGGTGGCGCAGGCGGCGCGCGCATGGGGAGCATCAGATCAAGCGGCCGGAATAGCGCTTGCGGGCGCGCAGGCGGCTATTCAACTAATGCCCTTGTTGCGGCCCGCCGGGCGTGCGGCAGTGCTGGGGCCGACCTATAACGAACACGCGGCGTGTCTGTCACAGGCAGGCTGGGATGTTGCCAATGTCAGCACGCCAGAAGCCCTGCACAGTGCCAGCCTTGCCGTGGTGGTGAACCCCAATAAACCCGACGGGCGCCGCCATACCCCGCACGATTTGCTTACCCTGTCCCGAAAGGTTGGGTTTCTGGTGGTGGACGAAAGCTTTGGTGACATCTCCCCCGGGCTTTCGCTTTTGCCGCGGGCAGGGCAGGATAACCTGCTAATCCTGAGGTCTTTTGGTAAGTTTTACGGGCTGGCAGGCTTGCGGCTTGGCTTCGCCTTTGGGGCCGATAGCGACATTGCGGCGCTGGCGCGGATGGCTGGGCCTTGGGCCGTCTCTGGCCCGGCAATCGAGATCGGACGGCAGGCGATCTCCGATACGGGCTGGGCGGATGCAATGCGCGCGCAGTTGGCACTAGACGCTGGCCGCGCCGATGATCTGGCCCGGGTGGCGGGTTGGAAGATAGCGGGGGCACAACGCTGTTCCGTCTTTATGAGACGCCCGACGCAGAAGCCGCGCAGCACCGGCTGGCGCGCCACAGGATCTGGAGCCGGATCTTCCCCTGGTCGGGCTGCCTGCTTCGGCTGGGCCTGCCGGGACCTGAGCCGGAGTGGGACCGCCTTTCGCAGGACCTGCGGCCCTAACGTGCCAACGCCAGCAGGCCCGGCACGTCCAAATGGGTTTCCAGATGGTCGGCTAGCAGGTCAAGCGTCGCCTCGACCTCGGCGCTGTGGCTGCGACCGGCGGCGTCGATCCCCAGACCCGCAAGAAACGCCGCGCGAAAGCCATCCGACTGGAACATGCCGTGCAGATAGGTGCCACTGATGCGCCCTTGGACATGGATCGCGCCCTCGGGGCGGCCGTCGATCCGGGCAAAGGGGCGGGCGCGATCAGGGCCGCTGGTGCGCCCGATATGGATCTCATACCCCTCTATGGGCTGGCCGCTGGCCAAATGGCAGCCGCGCACCCGCGACAAACGCTTGTCGGGGGTCATCAGGGTATGCACGTCAAGCAGGCCAAGGCCGGGCGTTTCTCCGGCAGGGCCCTCGATGCCGTCGGGGTCGGCAATTGACTGGCCAAGCATCTGATAGCCGCCGCAGATGCCCAGCACATGCCCGCCGCGCCGGATATGGGCGGCCACATCCACATCCCAGCCCTGCGCCCGCAGAAACGCCAGATCACCGCGCGTCGATTTCGACCCGGGCAGGATCACGAGCCGTGCGTCTCCGGGAATGGCCTGCCCGGGTTGCACCATCACCAGATTGACCCCCGGTTCTGCCTTGAGCGGATCAAGGTCGTCGAAATTGGCGATACGGGAAAAGCAGAGCGCGGCGATGGTCACGGCGTCATTGCCGCCAAGACCGCGCGGGCTTGACCCGATGTCCTGTGCATCTTCGGCGGGCAGGAGATGGGCCTTGGAAAACCACGGCACCACGCCAAAGCCGCGCCAGCCGGTGCGCGCCTGAATGAAGGCATAGCCGTCGTCGAACAATCGCGGATCACCGCGAAACTTGTTGATGACAAACCCCGCAACCATTCCCGCATCGCCCGCGTCGATCACCGCCTGCGTGCCCACGATCTGCGCGATCACCCCGCCTCGGTCAATGTCGCCGACCAGAACCACCGGCACATCGGCGGCGCGGGCAAAGCCCATGTTGGCAATGTCGCCCGCGCGCAGGTTCACCTCTGCCGGGCTGCCCGCGCCTTCGACGATCATCAGATCATGCGCCCCGCGCAAGCGATGGAAGCTGTCCAGCACCGCCCCCATCAACTGCGGTTTCAGCGCCGCATAATCGCGCGCCCGCGCGGTCGTCAGCCGCTTGCCCTGCACGATCACCTGCGCGCCCACCTCGGACTCGGGCTTGAGAAGCACCGGGTTCATGTCGGTCACCGGCTCCAGCCCGCAGGCTATCGCCTGCAATGCCTGCGCGCGGCCGATCTCGCCGCCATCGGCGGTGACGGCGGCATTGTTCGACATGTTCTGCGGCTTGAACGGCGCGACCGACAGCCCGCGCCGCACCGCCGCGCGACACAGTCCTGCCACCAGCATCGACTTGCCGACGTTCGACCCGCAGCCCTGGATCATCAGCGCGGGCATCGCGTCAGAACTCCACCCCCGGCTGGGCTTTTATGCCCGACCGGAACGGATGCTTGATCAGCGTCATCTCGGTTACCAGATCGGCGGCCTCGATCAATGCGTCCTTGGCGTTTCGCCCGGTCAGGCAGACATGGGTCAGCGGCGGCTTTTCCGCGCGCAAGAAGGCCAGCACCTCGTCAAGATCAAGGTAATCATAGCGCAGGGCGATGTTGATCTCGTCCAGCAGCACAAAGCGGATATCGGGGTTGCGGATCAGCTCCTTGGCCTTTTCCCAACCGGCGCGGGCGGCGGCGATGTCGCGGGCCTTGTCCTGGGTTTCCCAGGTAAAGCCTTCGCCCATCGCGTGAAACTGGCACAGGGCGCTGAAATGACCCTCGATCAGGCGCCGCTCGCCGGTGTCCCAGGCGCCCTTGATGAACTGCACCACGGCGCAGGGCATCCCATGTGCGATGCAGCGCAAGACCATGCCGAACCCGGACGAGGATTTGCCCTTGCCCGCCCCGGTATGCACGATCAAAAGCCCGCGTTCGCCTGCTTTTCCAGCCATGATCTTGTCGCGGGCGGCCTTTTTCTTGGCCATCTTGCTTGCGTGGCGGGCCAGATCGTCGGCCTGACCGGGCCCCGGGCCTTCGGTGGAGGTGTCGTTTGTGGCGGACATCGAGACGTTTCCTTGTTCTTGACAGCGCAATCCTTGTGGCAGACTACGGCATGAAGGAGTTGGTGCCTGTCTTAGGACAGGTGAAAAGGGAATGCGACAGGATTTGCGGCACGCCTTGCCGCAACCCCAAGCGCAGCCGCCCCCGCGACCGTGACCGGAAAGGTCTGCCCCACGTCACTGGCCGCAAGGTTCGGGAAGACGGGCAGCCCGCCGGGGCAGGCCTTGCGCCCGCCTTGAGATCCGCAAGCCGGGAGACCTGCCAGCTCCAGAACTGAAACGCGCGGACGGGGTGTTCCGCGACCTTCGGAGTTTGGGCGCATCACGCCCATGCCGCAGGCTGCCCCGTGCGACACTTACGGGAGAGGCCATGACGACTGTCTTGCATGTCTGCACCACCTGCCGCGCTGGTCAGCCGCTGCCCGACGGGCAAACCGCCCCCGGTCAAACCCTGTTTGACACGGTCGCGCAGTCGGGCCTGCCCGACGGCGTGACCCTGCGCGCGGTGGAATGTCTGTCGGCCTGCGATCATGGTTGTGCGATCGCGCTCAGCAAAGCAGGCGGCTGGTCTTATGTCTATGGCCGGATGACCACCGATGACGTGCCCGAAATCCTGCGCGGGGCCGGGCTGTTTGCCGGCTCTGCCGATGGTATCGTGCCCTGGCGCGACCGCCCCACCATCTTTCGCAAGCAAACGCTTGCCCGCATTCCCCCGCTGGAGACCTGATCCATGACCGACCTGACCAAAATCCCCGTCACCGTCATCACCGGCTTTCTGGGGGCAGGCAAGACCACGCTGATCCGCCACCTGATGCAAAACCCGCAAGGCAAGCGTCTGGCGATCCTGGTCAACGAGTTCGGCACGGTGGGGGTGGATGGCGACATCCTGAAATCCTGCGCCGATGAAAACTGCCCGGTGGAAAACATCGTCGAGCTGGCCAATGGCTGTATCTGCTGCACCGTGGCCGATGATTTCATCCCCACGATCGAGGCGCTGATGGCAATGCCGGTGCGCCCTGATCACATCCTCATCGAAACCTCGGGCCTTGCACTGCCGAAACCGCTTCTCAAGGCGTTCGACTGGCCCGCGATCCGGTCAAGGATCACCGTTGACGGCGTGATTGGCCTGGCCGATGCCGAGGCGGTGGCAGCCGGGCGCTTCGCCCCCGATGTGGCGGCGGTGGATGCGCAACGTGCTGCGGATGACAGCATCGACCACGAAACCCCCCTGTCCGAGGTGTTCGAGGATCAGATCCTGTGCGCCGACTTGATCCTGCTGACCAAGGCCGATCTGGCAGGCGAGGTGGGGCTGACCGCCGCCCGCGGCGTGATCGAGGCCGAGATGTCGCGCAAGGTGGCGATCCTGCCTGTGACGGATGGCCGGATCGACCCGCGCCTCATCCTGGGCCTTAACGCCGCTGCCGAGGATGACATCGCCGCGCGCCCCAGCCATCACGACGGCGAGGATGACC
Organism: Gemmobacter aquarius; assembly: GCF_003060865.1. Lineage (NCBI taxonomy): Bacteria > Pseudomonadati > Pseudomonadota > Alphaproteobacteria > Rhodobacterales > Paracoccaceae > Paragemmobacter > Paragemmobacter aquarius. The sequence goes on along the minus strand of NZ_CP028920.1, from coordinate 13,621 downwards.
ACGAGCACGAGGATTTCGACAGCGTGGTGATCGATCTGCCCGAAATCACCGACCCCGACGATTTGGCCCTGCGCATCCAGCGTCTGGCGCGCAATCAGCACATCCTGCGCGTCAAGGGCCATGTCGCTGTGACGGGCAAGCCGATGCGTCTGCTGGTCCAGGCGGTCGGAGAGCGGGTGCGCCACCAATATGACCGACCGTGGGGTGATGGGCCGCGCCAGTCGCGGCTGGTGGTGATCGCGGAACATCACCACATCGACCCTGCCGCGATCCGCGCCGCGCTGGAGGCATAAGGACCCGCGATGCACGTCGTCTTTCGCGACAGTCGGGGGTTGGACACGGCCGAGGCGCCGTTTGATCCGGGGCAGGACCCTGCCGATCTGGTGGTCCTGTCGTTTTCCGACAGCGACCTTGGCGCGTTTGCGGCCGGCTGGCAGCGGGCTGGCGGCGGTCTTCCGTCCCTGCGGCTTCAAAATATTGTTGCGCTGAAACATCCCGTCTCGGTCGATACCTATGTCGAGCGGACGCTGTCGAGGGCAAAGGCAATCTTGATCCGCCTGATCGGCGGCGAAGCCTATTGGCCTTACGGCATTGCGTCGGTGCAGGACATGGCACGCAGGCGGGGGATCGCGCTGGCGGTGCTGCCTGCGGACGGGCGGGTGGACCCGGCGCTGGATACAGCCTCGACCCTGCCGGTCTCCACCTTGCGGCGGTTGCAGGATTTGTGTGACGCGGGCGGCGCGGTGGCAGCGCAGGCGGCGCTGGCGCAACTGGCGCTGGCAGCGGGGCTGTATGCCGGGCCGGTGCCGGGCGATAAACGGATGCCCGACATGGGGATCTATGACCCCGATCAGGGCGTGATCGCGGACCTGCCGCCGGGGCGGGTCGTGCTGGTGAGTTTCTATCGCAGTTATCTTACGGCGGCCGATACCGGCCCCATCGACGCGCTGATCCTTGGCCTGCGTGCGCAGGGCGTGTCTGCGGTGGGCGTCTTTGCGCCGTCGCTCAAGGCGCCGGGTTTTGCCGATTGGCTGCGCCCCGTGCTGGCGCAGGCATGTCCGCCTGCGATCATCAACGCAACCGCCTTTTCGGCGCGCGGCGATGATGGGTCCACACCGTTTGACGTGGCGGGGTGCCCGGTGTTTCAGGTAGCGCTGTCCACCGCGCGCCGCCGCGACTGGGCCGGGTCGGATCGTGGCCTGTCACCGGCAGACCTTGCGATGCATGTCGTGCTGCCCGAGGTGGACGGGCGGCTGTTCGCGGGCCTTGTGTCCTTCAAGACTGCGGCCAAACGCGATCCCGACCTGCAATTTTCGCGCTTTGCCCATCGGGCGGACCGGGACCGGGTGGCTGCCGTGGTGGCGCGGGTCATGGGCTGGCTGCGGCTGGCGCAAACGCCGGTTGACCAGCGCCGTCTGGCAGTGATCCTGTCCACCTATCCCGGTCGCCCGCATCAGATGGCGCATGCGGTGGGGTTGGATGCGCTGGCCTCGACCGAAGGCCTGCTGGCCGATCTGGGCGCGGCGGGCTATGGCGCGCGGCCATGCGCGCTGGCCCCAGCCTTGCAAAACGACACGCTGGCATGGCCGCTGAAGGACTATCTGGCCGCGCTGACCAGTCTGCCTGATCCTTTGCGCGACGCGCTGTACGGCGCGTGGAGCGCGCCCGAGGATGACCCTGCCTGCCGCGATGGCGCGTTCCATTTTGCCGCGACGAGGGCTGGGGACGTACTGGTGGCGCTGCAACCCGAACGCGGCGAGGTCGCCCTGCGCGACGGCGAATACCATGATCTGTCGCGCGTGCCCCGGCATGGCTATGTGGCGTTCTATCTGTGGCTGCGCGCGCAGGGGTTGCACGCTATCCTGCACATGGGTGCGCATGGCACGCTGGAATGGCTGCCGGGCAAATCGGTGGCGCTTTCCGCCGCCTGCTGGCCCGAGGCGCTGGTGGGCGATCTGCCGGTGATCTATCCGTTTATCGTTAACGATCCGGGCGAGGCCGCACAGGCCAAGCGGCGCATCGGCGCGCTGACCCTTGGCCACATGCCGCCGCCCTTGCGCGCCGCCGTGGTGCCCGAAGGGATGCACCGTCTGGAACGGCTATTGGACGAATATTCCACCGCCGACGGGTTGGACCCTGGTCGCCGCAACCGGCTGATCTCCGAGATCCGCAGCGAAGCGCAGGCATCTGGCGTCGAGACCGATCTGGGCATTCCAGAGGGCGCCAGCCCTGCCGAGGCGATCACCCGCATCGACCGCTTTGTCTGCGACATCAAGGAAAGCCAATATGGCGACGGGTTGCACGTGCTGGGGCGCGGCGCTTGCGGTGCGGCAGAACGCGACGGGCTGATGCGGGCTCTGGCGGGGCTTCGGGTCGCGCCGGGCCCATCAGGGTCGCCCGCGCGGGGGCGGTCTGATGTGTTGCCAACCGGGCGCAACCTGTTCGCGGTCGATCCGCGCGCCGTGCCCAGTCGGGCCGCGCAAACGCAGGGCGTCAAGCTGGCCGAGGAACTGTTGCGCCGGCATTTGCAGGATCACGGCGACTGGCCGCGCGGGCTGGTGGTCGATCTGTGGGGCAGCGCCACCATGCGCACCGCCGGCGAGGAATTCGCCATGGCGCTGCATCTGGCCGGGCTGGCCCCGGTCTGGGACGCAGGGTCGGCGCGTGTGTCGGGTGTCGAGGTCGTGCCGCTGGCCTTGCTGCGCCGCCCGCGCATAGATGTGACGCTGCGGGTGTCGGGCCTGTTCCGGGATGTGTTTCCCGGGCTGGCGACGCTGTTTGAAACCGGGGCCAAAATGCTGGCCGACCGCGACGAGGCCCCCGAGGACAACCCCTACCGCGATGCCGCCGCACGGGTCTATGGCCCAAAACCGGGCATGTATGGGCTGGGCATGGGCACTGCCATGGACGCATTCACCGACGAAGCGCGTGCCGCAGCGGGCGAGGCGTGGATCGCGGCCTCCAGTTGGGCGATCGGCGCGGACGGGCAATCGCACAGTGACCGTGCCGGGCTGGAGGCCCGCTTGCGCAGCGCAGACAGCTTTGTGCATGCTCAGGATCTGCCCGAAAGCGATCTGTTGCTGGCGGCCGATTACGCGGCGCATGAGGCGGGGTTTGCTGCCGCGCTTGCCCGACTGGGGGCGGCGCAACCCGCCCTTTATCATCTTGATGCCACGCAACCCGACCGCCCCCGTGCCCGCAGCTTGTCCGAAGAAATCGCTCGCGTGGTGCGCGCCCGCGCGGCGGATCCGGCTTGGGCCCACGGGATGATGCGCCACGGCTATCGCGGTGCCGCCGAGATTGCCGCGACCGCCGATCACTTGGCGGCCTTTGCCCATCTGGCGGGCGTGGTGCCGCCGCATCTGTTCGACCTGTATCACGAGGCGACGCTGGGCCGCAACGATCTGGTGGCCTTTATGGCGCAGCACAATCCGCAAGCCCTTGAAGCCCTGCGCGATCTGTTTCGCCGCCTGGCCGAAGCCGGGCTCTGGGTGACGCGGCGCAATTCCATCGCGGCCATGCTTCAGGTGCAGGCATGAACGAGTTTCAGGTCCAGGGCTGGTGCCCGGGTGCGTTGCGCCCCATGGAGTCCGGCGACGGGCTGGTGGTGCGGGTGCGCCCTCCCTTGGGCCGGCTGTCCCAGGATCAGGCACGCGGGCTGGCGGCTGCGGCGCGCGCGTATGGCAATGGGCTGATCGACCTGTCGGCGCGCGGCAATGTGCAGGTGCGCGGCGTGACTGCGGCGTCGCATTCCGCATTGATCGTCGGCTTGCGTGGGATGGACCTGATCGACGCCTCGCCCGAGGCCGAACAGCGGCGCAACATTCTGGTCACGCCCTTTGCCGATGTGGAAACCCTGCGGTTGGCGTCCGCCTTGGCCGGAGCTTTGGGTCAGATGCCCCCCTTGCCGGGAAAGTTCGGTTTTGTCGTCGATAGCGGCCCGGTGCCGATGATGGGCGACATCTCGGGCGACATCCGGCTGGAACGTGCGGCGGATGGGCGATTGCTTATTCGCTGCGACGGTGCTGCGCTGGGGGCGCCGGTGGACGACGGTGCGGCGGCCGCTGTCGATTTGGCGCGATGGTTCGTGGCGGCAGGCGGGGTCAGCGATGGCCGGGGCCGGATGGCGGATCTGATCGGGCGCGGCGTGCGGCCCACGGACGCGCTGACCGGCACGGTTGCCCCCGCCCCAAAGGCTGTACTGCCGCAGCCGGGGTTGGTGGCGCAGGGTGCGCTGGTGGGTGTGGCCTTTGGCCAGATGCAGGCCGAAGCCCTTGCGGGACTGGCCGATCTTGGCCCTCTGCGGATGACGCCCTGGCGGATGCTGCTGATCGAGGGGGTGTCTGTCATGCCGGCGCTGCCCGGTCTGATCACCGACCCCGACGATCCGATCCGGCGGGTCGAGGCCTGCTCTGGCGCCCCCGCCTGCCTGCAAGGGCGGGCTGCGGTGCGTGATCTGGCGCGGCGCCTGGCCCCTCAGGTGCCAACTGGCCGCCTGCTGCATGTGTCGGGCTGTGGCAAAGGGTGCGCCCATCCTGGCCGCGCGGATGTTACCCTGGTTGCGACCGCCGTGGGGTTTGATCTGATCCTGAACGGCAGCCCGACCGACCGCGCCATGAAACGGGGCCTTGATGCGGATGCCATTGACCTGGGGGGACTGTTCTGATGCCGCATGTCTATGAAAAGGACGGCGCGAAAATCTATGTGCAATCCTTTGCCACCATCCGGGCCGAGGCCGATCTTGCCGCCTTCACTCCCGAGGAGGAGGTGGTCGTGGTCCGCATGATCCATGCGGCGGGCATGGTCGGGCTGGAGCGGCATGTGCGATTCTCGCCCGGCATGGCGATCGCTGCCCGCACCGCACTTGAAGCGGGCGCACCGATCCTGTGCGATGTCCGTATGGTCAGCGAGGGAATCACCCGCGCCCGCCTGCCTGCAGGCAATGCGGTGATCTGCACGCTGCAAGACCCAGCGGTGCCCGCGCTTGCCGCCCGCATGGGCAACACCCGCTCGGCGGCGGCGGTCGAGTTGTGGCGGCCGCACCTCGGGGGCGCCTTGGTTGCCATCGGCAACGCGCCGACCGCGTTGTTTCACCTGCTGAACATGCTGGAAGACCCCGATTGCCCAAGGCCGACAGCGATCATCGGGTGCCCGGTGGGCTTTATTGGTGCCGCGGAATCCAAGGCCGCCCTTATGGATGCCGCTCCGGTACCTGCAGTGGTCGTGGATGGGCGACTGGGCGGATCGGCGATTACGGTTGCCGCTGTCAATGCCTTGGCAAGTCGCAAGGAATGACCGGGAAATGACCATGGGCCGCATCATCTGTGCCGGGCTTGGCCCCGGCGACCCGGACCTCATCTCGGTCCGCTCTGACCGGGTGATCCGGTCCGCGCAGCACGTGGCCTATTTCCGCAAGGCCGGGCGACAGGGTCAGGCGCGGCGGATCGTGGACGGCATGCTGGCGCAGGGTGCCAGCGAATATCCGATGGAATACCCGGTCACTACCGAAATCCCGTTTGACAGCCCCGACTACAACCGCCTGCTGTCGGCCTTCTATGACGATTGGGCCGACCGGCTCCGCGGTTTGGCCATGGCCGGCCACGAGGTGGTGGTCCTGTGCGAAGGCGATCCGTTCTTTTACGGGTCCTTCATGCATCTTTATATCCGCCTGCGCGATGTTGTGCCAGTCGAGGTGATCCCCGGCATTCCCGGCATGGTGGGTTGTTGGAACGCGACGGGCGTGCCTATTACTTGGGGCGACGATGTCCTGACAGTGCTCATGGGCACGCTGCCCGAAGAAGATCTTCTGCGTTACATGCAGACGTCTGATGCGCTGGCGATTATGAAGACCGGGCGCAACCTTCCCCGGGTGCGGCGCGCCCTTCAGGCGGCGGGCCGGTTGCAGGACGCCTGGCTGATCGAACGCGGCACGATGCCGGGCCAGCGGATGGCACGGCTGGCCGATGTGGATGCCGCCGATTGCCCGTATTTCGCGATCGTGCTGGTGCATGGCCACGGCCGCCGCCCGGTCGCAGGGGGTGATGAATGATTGGCGGCTGGGTCGCCGTTGCCGGCCTTGGCCCGGGTGCCGAGGGCCTCGTCACGCCCGAGGTGACAGCGGCGCTGGATCAGGCAACCGATGTGGTGGGCTATATTCCTTATGTTGCGCGCATCGCGCCGCGTGCGGGGCTGACGCTGCATGCCTCTGACAACCGGGTAGAGCTTGACCGCGCCCAGCACGCGCTGGATCTGGCGGCGGCGGGCGCGCGTGTGGTGATCGTGTCATCGGGCGATCCGGGGGTGTTCGCGATGGCCTCGGCCCTGTTCGAGGCGCTGGAGGTGCGTCGCGACAGGCAGGATACCGACATCCGCATCCTGCCCGGCATCACGGCGATGCTCGCGGCGGCGGCGCGGGCGGGCGCGCCCCTCGGGCATGATTTTTGCGCCATCAACCTGAGCGACAATCTCAAACCCTTTGCCGAGGTGGAACGCCGCCTGCGCCACGCAGCACAAGGCGGCTTTGCGATGGCCTTTTACAACCCACGATCCGCCTCGCGCCCGCACCAGTTCGTTGAAGTCTTGCGCATCCTGCGCGAGGAATGCGAACCCGGTCGGCTCGTCCTGTTTGCCCGTGCGGTCAGCACGCCGGACGAAACACTGACCTGTGTCACGCTCGCCGAAGCCGAGGCCGAGATGGCCGATATGCGCACGGTGGTGATCGTCGGCAATCAGGCGACCCGTCGCGTCGGGCGCTGGGTCTATACACCCCGCTCGGTGTCTGCATGACCCAGCCAGGCCATCACATCGCTGACCGTGGCCACCACCTTGCGCGCCGGCAAGACGGGCCGGTCGATCAGGATGACCGGCAGGCCACGCGCCCGCGCGGCCGTCAGCTTTGCCTCGGCCCCCGTGCCACCGGCGTTCTTTGCCACGATATGGGTGATGGCGTGATCGCGCAGCAGGGCGGCATCGCTGGCCATGTCGAACGGGCCGCGCGCGATCACCACGCTGGCCCGTGGCAAGGGCAGGGGCCCGGTCGGCGGATCGACCAGCCGCAGCAGGTAATGGTGCTGCGGTTTGGCGGCAAAGGGGGCAAGGGTCTGCTTGCCGATGGCCAGAAACACCCGGGCGGGCGCGTCGGGCAGGGTGGTCACGGCTGCATCCACATCAAGCACGGTGCGCCAGTCATCGCCCGGCCCGGGCTGCCAGGCGGCACGCTCCAGCCCCACAAGGGCGATGCCCGTCTGTGCGCAGGCCGTGATCGCATTCCGGCTCATCTGCGCCGCAAAGGGGTGGGTGGCGTCGATCACATGGCTGATGCGGTGGTCGCGCAGCCAGGCCACCAGCCCCGGCACCCCGCCAAACCCGCCGACGCGTGTGGCCAAGGGCTGCGGCGCGGGGCTGTCCGTGCGCCCGGCATAGGAAAACACCGCGTCCAGCCCGGCCCGCGCCAGCGCCTGCGCCATCAGGCTGGCTTCGGTCGTGCCGCCCAGCAGCAGGATGCGCGTCATGTTTGAACCTTGGCTTGCGATCATCGGTCTGGGCGAGGATGGACCGGCGGGCCTGTCCGAGGCAAGCCGTGCCGCGCTGGCGCAGGCAGCGGTGGTGTTCGGCGCGCCCAGGCATCTGGCGCTGGCGGGTGTGGGGGCGCGGGGGCAAGCGTGGCCGGTGCCGTTCGACCTTGACCCGCTCTTGGCTCGCCGCGGGCAAAGGGTGGCGATGCTGGTGTCGGGCGATCCGTTCTGGTTCGGAGCAGGCGGGTCGGTCGTGGCGCATCTTTCGCCCGGCGAATGGGTGGCGCATCCGGTGGCGGGCACGTTTTCGCTGCTGGCAGCGCGGCTGGGCTGGCGGCTGGAGGACGTGATCTGTCTGGGTCTGCATGCCGCCCCGTATGCCCGTTTGTGGCCAGTGCTGGCCCGGGGCGTGCGGGTGATCTGCACCCTGCGCGACGGGGCGGCGGTGGCCGAGCTGTCGGGCTGGCTGACCGCCCATGGCTTTGGCGCGGCGCGGGTCACGGTGGCCGAGGCGCTGGGTGGGCCGGTTGAGCGCCTCCGCAGCGGCTGCGGCTGGCCAGACATCGCGGCCCCCGTGGCGGTGGCGATCGACGGCGCCGATCTGCCGCCCGGCGCGGGCCTGCCGCGTGCAAGCGGCCTTCCTGACGATCTGTTCCAGCATGACGGCCAGATCACCAAGGCCCCGGTGCGGGCAATCACGCTGTCGGCGCTTGGCCCCCGCCCGGCCGAGCTGTTGTGGGATATCGGGGCCGGGTCGGGGTCTGTGTCGGTGGAATGGTGCCTTGCGGGCGGGCGGGCGGTCTGCCTTGAGGCGCGGGCGGACCGCGCCGCCACCATCACCGCCAACGCCGACCGCTTTGGCGTGGCGCATCGGATGGATTTGCGGCACGGCGCGGCGCTGCCGATGCTGGGGGGCTTGCCGCCGCCCGATGCGGTCTTTGTCGGCGGCGGCGGCGATGCGGCGCTATACGACGCGCTATGGCGGTGCTGCCGCCGGGCACCCGGATCGTGGCCAATGGCGTGACACTCGAGGCCGAAGCCCGGCTGGCCGATCTGCACGCCCGCCATGGCGGCACCCTGTTGCGGATCGATCTGGCCGAGGCGGGCACGCTTGGCCGGTTCCGCGACTGGCAGGCCGCGCGGCCCGTGGTGCAATGGCGGGGGATCAGATGAGGGTGGCCGGAATCGGATACCGCGACGGCGCGCCACCCGAGGCGCTGCACGAGGTGCTGGCGCTGGCCGAGGCTGCCGGGGGCCGCGTCGATGCACTGGCTACGCTGGCAGAAAAGGTCGCGGGCGTGCAGGCCCTGGCCGATGCGCGCGGCCTGCCGCTACTGGCCGTGGCGGTGGCAGGCGTGCAAACCCCTACGCAATCGCCGCGCATCCTTGCGATGCACGGCACCGGGTCGGTGGCCGAAGCCGCCGCCCTTGTGGCGGCAGGGCCGAACGCGCGGCTGAGCGTGCGCGGATCACGGCGCGCGGCGGCATGGCGACCTGCGCCATCGCCGAAACCAGAGGACACATCACATGACCGTCCATTTTATCGGGGCAGGGCCCGGTGCGGCTGACCTGATCACCCTGCGCGGTCGCGACCTGATCGCTGGCAGCCCAGTGTGCCTCTACGCTGGATCGCTGGTGCCCGAGGCGTTGATGTCGCATTGCCCGCCCGGTGCGCGGATCGTGAACACCGCGCCGCTGTCGCTGGACGACATCATGGCCGAGATAAGCGCAGCCCATGCCGCGGGTCTGGATGTGGCGCGGCTGCATTCCGGCGATCTGTCGATCTGGTCGGCGATGGGCGAGCAATTGCGCCGCCTGCGCGCCCTTGGCATCCCGTTTGACGTGACGCCGGGCGTGCCGTCCTTTGCCGCGGCCGCCGCGGTGTTGCAGGCCGAGCTGACCCTGCCCGGATTGGCGCAATCGGTGGTGCTGACGCGCACGGCAGGCCGCGCCTCGGCAATGCCCGAGGCCGAAAGCCTTGAGAATTTCGCCCGCACCGGGGCGACGCTGGCCATCCACCTGTCGGTGCATATGCTGGCCGAAGTCGTGGCGCGGCTGCTGCCGTTCTATGGCGCGGATTGCCCGGTTGCGGTGGTGTTTCGTGCGTCCTGGCCGGATCAGCAGGTGGTGCGGGCGACGCTTGCCAGCCTTGATCCCATGATAGGGGTCGGAGAGCGGACCGCGTTGATCGTGGTCGGGCGCGCCCTTGGGCGGAGGGGTTTGACGAAAGCCGGCTATACGCAGGCGACTACGACCGCCGCTATCGCCCCGTAGGCACCGACCCGAGGTTTCCCGAATGACACCGCCCCGTGTTCAGCGCCCGGCGGGTCTTCTGATTTCGGCCGCCGCGTCGGGCAGCGGCAAGACAACCGTGACGCTGGGGCTGATCGCGGCCTTGCGCGCCCAAGGGGTGGCGGTGCAGCCGTTCAAATGCGGGCCGGATTACATCGACCCCGCGTTTCACAGCGCGGCGGCGGGGCGGGCGTCGGTCAACCTTGACAGCTGGGCGATGACGCCCGACCGGATCGGGGCGCTGGCGCAGGTAGCCATGGGTGCCGATCTGGTGATTGCCGAAGGGGCGATGGGACTGTTTGACGGCGTGGCCCGGCCCGGAGAGACCGGCACCGGGGCCAGCGCCGACATTGCCGCCGTGCTGGGCTGGCCGGTGATCGCGGTGATCGACTGCTCGGGTCAGGCGCAGACGGCGGCAGCGGTGGCGCTGGGTCTGGCGCGGTATCGCGCTGATGTGCCGGTTGCGGGGGTGATCCTGAACCGGATCGCCTCGCCCCGGCATGAGGCGCTGGTGCGGGCAGGCTTTGCCAGCGCGGGTATCCCGGTGCTGGGCGCGCTGCCGCGCAAGGCCGGTGTGGCGCTGCCCGAGCGGCATCTGGGTCTGGTGCAGGCCGAGGAATTGCCGCGCCTGACCGGGATCCTGGCCGAGATGGGGGCCTTTGTCGCGGCGCATTGCGACCTAAGTGCCATTCGCGCGCAGGCCGGGGGGCAGTTGCGCGCGGCGTCGGCCCCCTGCGTGCCCCCGCCCGGAGACCGGGTCGCCCTTGCGCGGGATGCGGCGTTTTCCTTTGTCTATCCGCATCTTCTGGCCGATTGGCGGGCGGGTGGGGCGACGATCCTGCCGTTTTCGCCTTTGCAAGACGAAGGCCCGACCCGACCGCAACGGTCTGCTGGCTGCCGGGGGGGTATCCGGAATTGCACGCGGGCCGGCTGGCGGCGGCGGCTGGGTTCCGCGCGGGCCTGACAGAGTTTGCCCGCACCCGCCCGGTGCATGGCGAGTGTGGCGGCTATATGGCGCTGGGGGCAGGGCTGGTGGCCGCTGATGGCACGCGGCACCAGATGGCGGGCCTATTGGGGCTGGAGACCAGCTTTGCCAAGCGGCGGATGCATCTGGGCTATCGCCTGGCCAGGCCGAGGCTGGCCTTGCCGGGCTTTGCCGTCGGTATGGCCCTGCGCGGGCACGAGTTCCACTATGCCACGATCCTGTCGCAGCCCGACGCCGCCTTGGCCGATGTGGTTGATGCAACGGGGGCAGCGGTTGCCGAAACCGGGTCGTTTCGGGCCACCGAGGGCGCCACTGTCAGCGGCACCTTCTTTCACCTTATCGCCCCGCCAGCCCGGAGACCGCAGCATGACCGGCCATGTGTATTTCGTATCTTCGGGGCCGGGCGATCCGGATCTGCTGACGATCCGGGCCGCGCGCTGCCTCGCCGAGGCGGATGTGGTGCTGTTTGACGATCTTTCGTCGGGGCCGATCTTGGCCCTGTGCCGGCGGGGGCCGATCTGGTGGCGGTGGGCAAGCGGGCGGGCCGGCCATCACCCAAGCAAGACCACGTCAGCCGCCTGCTGGTCGATCATGCGCAAACCGGCGCGCGCGTGGTGCGGCTGAAATCAGGGGATGGCGGCATTTTCGGACGGCTGGAGGAAGAAATCCTCGCGCTGCAAGAGGCGGGCATCTGCTATGAGATCATCCCGGCGTCACCACAGCCTGTGCGGCGGCGGCGGCGGCGGGATCCCCTGACGCGGCGCCTGACTGCGCGGCGGGTGCAGTTCATCACCGGGGCCGATACCACCGGCAACCTGCCCGACGATCTGAACTGGGCCGCCCTTGCCGACCCCCTGGCCACCACGGTCGTCTTCATGGGCAAGCGCACCTTTCCCCGGCTGGCCGAGGCGCTTGTTGCCCATGGCCTGCCGCCCGACACCCCTGCCTTGCTGGCCGAGGCGGTGGGTCATCCCGACCAGAGCCTGCACCGTAGCACGATTGCCGCCCTTGCCACCAGCCTGGCGGGCGGTCGCAGCGACAAGCCTGCGCTGATCCTCTACGGCCCCCTGGCCGACCCGGCGGAGGGCTGAGTGCAGCGCATTCCGGCTTCGGCCATGATCCATCTGTCGCTGATCGGGATCGGCACTGGCAACCCCGATCACGTCACCCGGCAAGGGATGGCTGCGATGAATGCCGCCGACCTGATCCTTGTGCCGCTCAAGGGCGAGGACAAGGCCGATCTGGCTGGTCTGCGCCTGCAGATCTGCCGCGCCTGCGTGACCAACCCCGCCACCCGGATCGAGACCTTTGACCTGCCGGTGCGTGATCCGGCAACGCCTGACTATGTCACACGCGTCAATGACTGGCACGATGCCATCGCCGCCCGTTGGGAGGCAGCGATCCGCGCGCATCTGGAATTGGGCGGCGGGCCGCGCGTGGCACTGCTGGTCTGGGGCGATCCGTCGCTGTATGACAGCACGCTGCGCATCGCCGGGCGGGTCGGCCTGCGGCTGCCGCTGACGCTGGAGGTGATCCCCGGCATCACCGCGATCCAGATGTTGTGCGCGGCCCATGCCATCCCGCTGAACGATCTGGCCGCACCCGTCACCATCACCACGGGCCGGGCGCTGCGGATGGACGGCTGGCCCGACGGGGCAACCACCATCGTCGTCATGCTGGATGCGGGCGGCGCGTTCCGGGTGCTGGATCCGGCGAGCTGACCATCTGGTGGGGGCCTATGTCGGCATGGCCGAGCAGATTCTGCGGGCAGGACCGCTGGCGCAGGTGCAAGACGACATTCTGGCCACCCGCGCGACAGCCCGCGCCGCGCATGGCTGGATCATGGACATCTACCTGATCCGCAAGACCTAAGGCCTGCGCGCCATCATCCAGATGAAGAACACCCCGCCCACAAGGCCGGTGACCACGCCGATCGGCATGTCTTCGGGGGCGACAGCCACCCGGGCCAACGCGTCGGCCCAGATCAGGAACACCGCCCCCGCCAGCGCCGAGGCGGCAGCACTCGCGCGTTGTCACCGCCCACCACCAGCCGCACCAGATGCGGCATCATCAGGCCAACAAATCCGATCAACCCGGAAAACGCCACCATGACGCCGGTGATCAGGGCGGCGGCGACAAAGACGGCAAGGCGAAAGCGGCCAACCTCGATGCCAAGGCTTGCTGCTGTCTCGTCGCCAAGGCTCATGGCATTCAGCCGCCCGGCTTGTGCCCAAAGCCAAAAGCCACAGGGCAGCAGCACGGCCATCGGCCAGATCAGATGGGACCATTGCGCCAGCCCCGAGCCGCCCAGCATCCAGAACACAACCGTATGGTCGCCCGCGGATCGCCCAGAAAGATCAGGATATTGGCCCCGCCATGATGACAAAGCTGACGGCTACCCCGGCCAGCACCAGCCGGTCGGCACTGCTGGCCCCGGCCAATTGCGCAACCCCAAGCACCAGAACAGTCGCCACCAGCGCACCGCCAAAGGCCATCAGCGGCACGGTCAGCAGCCCAAGGAACAGCCCGGTGGTGGCAACAGCGCCGCAATCGCGCCAAAGGCTCCGCCCGACGAGATACCCAGCAGATGCGGGTCGGCCAGCGGATTGCGCGTGACCGATTGCAACGCCGCCCCCACCAGCCCAAGCCCCGCCCCGACGAGCCCAGCCAGCACCACGCGGGGAAATCGGATTTCCCAGACGATGTTGGCACGGCCCGCGCTCCAGCCCGGGGTCACGATGCCCGGCAAAATGCGGTCAAGCGCAACGCCCCAGACCGTAGCCAATGGAATTGCCACCGCCCCCACCGACACCGCCACCATGACGGAAAC
>NZ_CP028919.1:237500-284025 GCF_003060865.1 Gemmobacter aquarius | reverse complement strand
CACAACCGGGCTTGCCCCGGTCAGGAACTGCCGTGCGTGGCGCCGGCGCTGCCATATCTGCACAAGCGGCAGGATTTCGGGATGGAAATGGCTGCTGTGCTTGCCCATCAGAAATCTCCGCTTTCGATTTGAAGAACGTCGGGTTTGTCAGGGTTCTCGGCGTAAAGCAGGGTCAGGGCTTGCGGCGTCAACTCGCGCTTTCCGTCACGCTCGGCAAAGCTGCCCTGAAGCAGCAAGATCGCCGTATGCCCCTGCGAATCCGCTCCGCGAAACAGCAAGATGCCGCTGTCCACCACGGCGTTTCGGGTGATCGTCTCCGGCAGGTAGCCCGCAGTTTCGAAAAAGGCGCGCAACGTGTCGCCGTTGGCATAGATCATCGCATCGGTCAGGTCGGGGTCGACCGCAGCCGACCAAAGCAGACCGACCTGGATCAGGGTCTTGGACTTGTATCCGAAAATGTAGGAAATCTGGCTCGCCCCGCCATCGGGCAGCACGTCCTTTACGGTAATGGTGATAACCCGCGTGCGCTCGGCGGTGTTCTCGCCGATCTGCACGGCATCGCCCGACAGCGCGAAATCGGTCTTGATCGCGGCAAGCACCTCGTCTTCCGTCATGCCGAAACGGGCCGAGCGGAACCCCTGCAGGTCGGTAGCGGCCTTGGTTTCGGCAGGAACCGTCGCCGTGGCCGGAGCAGTCTCGGCAGAAGCGCTACCCTGATACAGCAGCGGCCCAAAGGCGAGCAGCAGCGCGAGGACAAGGGCACGTTTCATCATGGCTACTCTCCAGACATAGGCGGAAAAATCCCTCGCCTGACGGTCAGATCATTCAGTTCGTCGCTTCTTCCAGTGCAGGTGCAGGGGCGGCAGGCACGGTAAGGCGGGAAATCGCCCGCAAGCTGGTGATCTGGGCATAGATCGCCCGCAGAAAGCCTGCGCCATTCAACTGCGCCAACCGGTCACCCGACAAAGCGGCAAGGGCTGCTTCATCGATGATCTCGATACCGTGAACCGTAGACCGCGACCCGTCGGCCGCCGTGATGTCCAGCGTGGCGGCTTGCAGCAGGGCAAAATCGGTCAGCATCCGGCAAAAGCTTTCCGTCCGCTTGGCCGCATCACGATAGGTCTGCGAAAAGGCCAACGCCTTTGCCAGCGCCTCGGTCCGGTTGCCATCTGCCTCAAACAGCGGCTGCCCCATTGGATCGCCAAAACCGGCATAGCTTTCGTCAAAGCACAGCACCGACTCCGATCCGGCGATGTCGCCGATGATAAAGGGGTAGCGGCGCAGATAGGCCGGAACATAGGCACCGGTCCAGTTTCCCGTGTCCGATACAAAGCAATTCTGCCCCGGCGCGGTGCCGGTCACAAAAACAGCAGAAGCACCGGCAGGCGTTGGCAGAAAGGCAATGCAAAGCTCGGGTGCAGCGAGTTCGAACTCGTCGACCACGGCAGGAATCAGATTGGAAAGTGACGCATAGCCAAAAGCCCGGTCCGGCCGACCCAAGCGCAAGGATTTGTGCCGCTGCGAATCTAAAGGCGTAACGCTCTTGTAAAACAAGGGGTTAGCCGAAACATCGGACACATCTTACTCCAATCATCGTTACGGCAACCCGGCACTAAAGCGCGATAGTTGTCCGGACCCATACTTAAGTCAATCTTTTGTCAATTTTTTGACGGTCGCGCGGTACATCGGTCGTGGGACCGCGCAGGCCTGCGCTGCCGCCGGAACCGCGCGCAGCCCGTCCGTTGGCCGCAAGGCGGGGCTTGCACAAAGACCGGCAGCGCCCCAGTCTGGTTTGGGTGCGTAAAGGAGAAACCAGTGTCCAAGCAGTTGATGATCTATGCAAACGCGGTTCCGTTGTCGGCTGACGACCATCGCAACCTTTCCGTACGGCAGGATGGCGGCTATGGCTTCAGTTCCGACCTGAACTCCGTTCCGCTGGTTCTGGCCGAATTCGAAAAGGCCGCCGCGGAATATCCCGTGGTCTTTGCAGGCGATGTGACCGCCGGGGCCTGGGCAATCACACCGGCGGCGATCGTGGGGTTGCGCGACGGTGAGAACCTGTTCGTCGATGGCAACGGCGCTTGGTCAGGGCGCTACATTCCCGCCTTTCTGCGCCGCTACCCCTTCGTCTTTGCCGAAAGCCCAGATCAATCCAGTCTGACGCTGTGCATCGATACGACCTATCAAGGCCTCGACACGACGGGAAAGGGTGAACGGCTTTTCGACACGGCAGGCAACCGGACGCAATTCCTTGAATCGACGCTCCGCTTCACTTCGGACTATCAGACCCAACACGCGGTGACGCGGGCCTTTATCGAACGGCTGGTCGACCTGGACCTGCTCGAACCGGCAACGGCAAACGCAACACTCGCAGACGGAAACCAGCTGACTTTGGGCGGTTTCTCGCGGGTTTCGACCGAAAAGCTTGCCCAACTGCCCGACGCGACAGCGCTCGATATGTTCCGCAACGGCATGTTGGCCCTGATCCAGATACACCTGCAGTCCATGCATCAGATGCCCGCCCTGCTGGCCCGCGCCGAAAGCCGCGCCGCAGGCTAGCCTGCGCGGCGCAGCAAAGGCTTCGACCTCTCCGCCAGAACTGGCGCCGCGCTCTCGGCGGTCTCCTGCCACCACCCGGCCCCGCCGATGCAAAGCATTTTTCATCAGATGTTCTCATGTTGGTACATGTCCGAGGCCGTCCTGCGCGACCGGTTGCAATCATAGCGGGTGGTGACGTCTTCTGGCACGCCTCGAATCAGGTCGCGCAGGTTCGGGTCGCGCAGGTTCGGGCCGCGACGTCATCTCGGCTGGCGAAGGCAATGGCGATGACACTGTAACGGCCGGTGCGGGAAATGACGTCATTTGGACATGGTTTGGAAACAATGTCGTAAATGCCGGAAACGGCAACAGCGTCATCGATGCAGGCGCGGGATACGATGTGGTCGCCACGGGTTCCGGCAGCGATGTCTTCATCCATCGTTTGTCTGGCAACACCCTGTCTAACGGACTTCGCGACAGTTACGAGGGTGGCTTCGGCCGCGACACGCTGCGGCTCGAGTTGACCAGCGCAGAATGGGCGCGCGCTGATGTGCAGTCCGATGTCGCTGCGTTCCTGGTGCATCTGGCACAGCCTTTGAACCAGTTTCTGAACCCGCTGGGTCTTGCGACCCATTTTAGCTTCAGCGTGACCAGCCTTACGGTTTTCAACATCGAAAACCTGCAGATTTCCGTGAACGGCGTCCTGCTCGATCCGCGAGACGAGGCTGTCACCGCCGTTTTGGACCGGATCAATGCGACCGAATACAGCGCCTCGGTTTCGGTGGATCTGCTGGCCAACGACGCCGTGCCGGATCGCGCGGTTTCGGTGCAGTTGTTCTCGAATTCGACCTTGGGAACTTTGGTGCTCACGCCCGCTCTGGGCGGCGCGGCGCAAAGTGCTACGCTGACCTTTGCCCCGAATGCCGCCCTGCAAAGCCTCGCGGCGGGGCAAAGCGTCTCGGAAACAATTTCCTATCGCGTGACCGATGCCGACGGCGATACATCGACGGCGTCCATCACGATCACGGTGGTCGGCCAAAACGACGGCGCGACGATTTCGGGCATCTCGACGGGCGCAGTAGCCGAGGATAGCACCGCGCTGGTCTCGGGCAGTTTGACCGTTAGCGACGTCGATAATGGCGAGGCCGTTTTCAAAGCCGCCAGCGGGCTGACCGGCACCTATGGCAGCTTTACATTCAACGCCGTTTCCGGCGCATGGACCTATGACCTGAACGACGCAGCCGCCAATGTGCAGGCTCTGCGCGCCGGCGAAACCGTCAGTGATCGCATCACCGTGACGTCGCAGGATGGTACGGCCAGTCAGGTGGTTGTCGTCACCATCACAGGCACCAACGACGCGCCGACGGTTGCCGTTTCCCCGTCAGTCGGCTCGACGACCGACGCAACAGTTGTGCCGGGAGACGGTGACTTGATCCCCTTCGGTAACTTCGAGGGCAACCCGACGCCCGATTTCGGCAACAGCCACCGTCTGGGCGCGGCAAACGGCTGGACGCTGACAGGGGGATGCAGGCGTCCTGAACGTGGGGAGCAATTTCTTCACGACGTCGGTGTCGGTTCCCTGAGGCGACCTCGTGGGGTTCCTCAACCCCGGCGCGTCGATGCAGCAAAACATTCAAGTGCCGGACGACCAGTTTGCCGTAACCTTCGATGTGATTACACGCGCGGACAATCCGGTGGGCGCGGCCTACCGGATCGAGGTACTGGTCGACGGCCAGTCGGTCGGCCTGCAAAGCATCAATGTCGGACCTAACCAAGCCCAGACGCTTCAGGTGCGCGAGGTGTTCGACCTGTCGACCGTGCAGGGCTATGTCGCCGGTGTGTCGGTGGTAACGCTACAATTCCAAAACACCGGCGCAACGCCGGCCCGGTTCAACTTTGACGATGTCCGGATCGGAATAGCCGAGCAGCGGCCGACCGGAAGCGTGGCCTTTGCCGACGTCGATCTGGCCGATAGCCACACGGTTTCGGTGCAAGAGCAAGCCTTGGGTTATGTCGGCACACTGACGGCGGGGATCGGCAACGCAGCCACCGGCGAGGGGTCAGGCCGGATCGACTGGGCCTTCGACTTCGACGCGAGCGATTTTGCGGCCCTTGCCGAAGGCGAGACGCGGGATCAGGTCTATAACCTGACACTGAATGACGGAAAGGGCGGCTCTGCCACCAAGGCGGTTACGGTTACGCTTGTCGGCACAAACGATGTTGCCACCATCACAGTCCTGAGCACTGGCGTCACATCCGAAGACGATCCATCCAACAGTCTGGCTTCAGGCACGTTGCAGGTCGTGGATGCAGACGCGGGTCAGTCCTCCGTGACCGCGCAAAGCAATGTCCTTGGCTCGGCCGGGCTTGGCACGTTCAACGTGAATGCAAATGGAAACTGGACCTACCAGCTTAGCAACAGCAGCCCCGACGTTCAGGCGCTGGTCACCGGGCAAACGGTGAATGACCGTCTGATCGTGGTTTCGGCAGATGGCAGCGCAAGCGAGGAGATCAGCGTTGCGGTAAATGGGCACATCCACGGGCGCCAACCTGATCACCTATGACGTCGATACGGTGAATGGCGTGTTCACCATGACGCTGAACGATGTCGGCCAATACACGGCGGGAAGTGTCCCGAACGCCACGCAGTTGATGCTGGTCGACCGTGACAACGGAAACTTCGACATCATCCTGCGCTACGAAAGCGTGAACTGGAATTACTTCGACTCGGCGCGCGCTGGCTATACCAGTGGCGGCGCAACGCCCGAAGTTTTTGAAATTGACGGATCGGGAACCAGGGCAAGCTTGGACTGGGATAGCGTTGCCGGAAACACTGGCCGCACGGGCATTTACGTGCTCGAAGTGCGGGATGGCGCAGTGACCACCAACTTGATCGACCAGATCACAGGCGGCGCGGGGGATGACACGGTCTCGGGCGGCAACGACACCGATATGTTCGTGTTCAACAGCCCCGACGATGGGGTCGATACCATCACCGACTTCGCCTCGGGCGTAGACGACATCGGCATTTCGGTTGCGGGCTTTGGCAGCGAATTGGTGGCTGGCGGCTCGGCATCGGTGCAGAACGTAGGTGACGTGTCCAGTGCCACTGACGCGCAGTTTATCTTCGAAACCAATGCTACCGGTGGTAATCTGTGCTGGGATAATGACGGCGGCGCCTCGGACAATGCCGTTCTACTTGCCCGCTTGACCGGCGTTTCCGGCCTGACCTCTGCGGACTTCTTCCTGTTCTAAGGAAAGCGGCGATAAGACAGCACTATGGGGGCACTGCCCCCATAGTCTCAGGACCGCTTCAACCTGCCGATGCCCGAAACGGTGACGGCGTAACCGAAACGGAAATCGACTAGTGAAATCCCGGGAACCGGTTCAGATCAACCGGACTACCTCTCTCGCTAAGCATAGCCGCTGATGGATACTTTGTAACGATAACAACGGTTAACCCCGCAGGCGGCCAGCTTCGGGAATCTTCCGATAGTAATCGTGCCTGTATTGTTCTATGTACGCAGAAGCTTTCTGTTTTTCGGACCTGTCCCTTTCGGCTCAGCTTTAGATCTTCAGCTTTGCCGGGCCGTCGCATTTTGCGGGCGGCACCCATGAAAGGAACATCACGATGACCACTGGCACCGTGAAATGGTTTAACGCTACCAAAGGTTTTGGCTTTATCGCACCCGAAGGCGGGTCGAAGGACGTTTTCGTCCACGTTTCCGCGCTGGAACGCGCCGGAATCAACCGGCTCGATGACGGACAGGCTGTCTCGTTCGATCTGGAACGTGATCGCAATGGTCGCGAGTCTGCCATAAATCTCGTGCTCGTCTGACGTCAGGCTCTAACATCGGATGCGGGACCGGTTCGAACCGGGCCTGCATTACCCTGAACGGCGAAGATGCGAACCGCGCATACCGTTCATCTCTCAAGAAAGATATCTGGTTGATCGAAATCCTCTGGGGGCAACCCCTTACCCTTGTCCTGTCGTCTGACGGGGATGTGCAGAAATTCAGCACGATCGAACAAGTGAAATACTGGTTGCTGAAGCAATGGCCGGTTGCAGACGAAGCACGTGCGAACGCTCTGAAACAGGTCGAAGCCGCCATGGACTGTCTTGTTCCTGTCGGCGTGGCGCGACGTGCCTTTGCCGCGGCGGCCAGATCGGCAGGCTTCATTCCCGAAAATCTGGTGGTCCATACGGCCAGACGCGCAGCCTGACGATCCGGTGGGAAAGAGCAATCCTTGATCGGTCTTGACCCCGTGCTCATCCGGAAAATCAGATGCCTGTCCCTCCGACCAAACAGGTCCACACCCATTTCATATCCGAGGAAACGACAATAAAAATGGCCAAACTCAAAGAATACTCCAATCCCCAAAGCGACGCGAACAAAGCCAAGGCCGCCCTTCTGGAAAAATTCCGGACGGCGTCGGCTGCGACCGATCTGTCGGCAAAGCTGGCTGCCCATGCCGAGGTGGCGCGAGCCCGCGACCTCCGCCACGCAGCACGTGACGCAGAGAAACTCGCAGAGCGGCAGCGTGTGGCTGACGAAGCGGCCGCTGTTATTGCCGAAGAAATGCGTCGACAGGCTGCGGAAGCCGCAGAAATCGAAGCAAGCCAGTCTGCTCAGGACAGACGGATCGCGCTTGTCCTGTCCGATGAAGCCGCACGCCAAACCGCGCGGAACCTTCGTTACGCAAAGCGCAAGGCAACGCAGCTCGTTGCCTGATCCCGCCCACCGGGCAGGCGCGCGGATAAACAACATCCCGGCTGCGCGAACTGCCAATCCGGGTCAAAGAACAGGTCGCAGCCCGCTGCCCCGAGCCGGGCGGCGTTTCTGTCTGACGACCCGTCTCTGGTTCCGTGGAAGCCATGGGTTTTCGCCTTCTTTCCTACCGGGTCGCCGGCAGCCCATGGCCAAGGTCAATTGGCCAGATTGCAGAGGATTTCGAACATGATGGTAGCTCCGACAAGGGCTGTATTTCCGCTCGGATCATAGGGCGGTGCGACTTCGACAACATCTGCGCCGATCAGGTTCAGCCCTTTCAGGCCGCGCACCATCTGCTGCGCCTCGAACACGGTATAACCTCCGACTTCGGGGGTGCCGGTTCCGGGTGTATACGCCGGATCGATGCCGTCGACATCAAAGGTAAGATAGGTAGCGTGCTCGCCGACAATACGTCGGGCCTCGGCAATCACGCCCGGAATGCCCATGCGGTAGACGTCTTCGACGTAAAGCGTCGTCACGCCGGCGTTCTCGGCAAAGTCATTGCCGTCCGGCGCATAGCGCGTGCCGCGAACGCCGATCTGCACGCAGCGTTTGGCATCGACCAGCCCCTCTTCGATCGCGCGTCGCAGCCAAGTCCCGTGGGTGAATTTATGGCCCCCGAAATAGGAATCGTTGGTGTCCGAATGCGCGTCGAACTGGATCAACCCAACTGGCCCGTCCTTGGCCAAAGCCCGAAGAATGGGCAGCGAGACAAGATGATCACCACCCGCCGTCAAAGGTTTGACCCCGGCGGCGCGGAAGCTTTCATAAAAGCCGGTGATCATCGCCAGGCTTTCAGTGATGTCGATGGGATTCATCGGACAATCCCCGTAATCCGCCACCCTGTGCGTGGTATAGGGCGAGGTCTTGGTCACATGATGGAAGGGCCGGATGAACATGCTCATGGCGCGCATCTCGCGTGGGCCATGGCGGGTGCCGGACCGGTTGGTCGTGCCGCCATCGTAGGGTAGACCGATCAGCGCAATATCGGTATCCGCCGGATTTGACAGCATAGGCAGGCGAAAGAAACTGACAGGGCCGGCATAACGCGGCGTCGTGGACGAAGAGGCGGGCCAATAGGTCATCAAAGAGCCTTTCGAGCTTGCGTGCTGATGTCCGCAAGGATCTTGCGGACATAAATGATCTGGGCTTCCGCCTCGGCCCTTTCGCGGGCAAGGCGCGATTGCAAATCCTCACCAAGGGTAACCTCGGTGGTGGACGCATCCCGCGACGGGATGATCGGGTCGGGCGGGTCGGTGGGAAAGCGGTAGGCTGGCGCAAACATCTCGTTCTCTTCCTCACACCCGAAAGCGCGCACCTGCGGCTGATCGCCCAGCAGCAGAAGCCGGGTCAGAAGGCCGCGGAAATCGATGTCGCCTTCGCCTGAACGACAGGCGCGATGGGCAAAACCACCGCGATCCGGCAGGATGTTTGCATCCTTGATGTGAACATCGGTCACATAGGGTGCCATTATTGCCAAAGCCGCCTCGGGTGTTTCATTTGCGTTGATCATATTGGCAAAATCGAACAGCAAGGTCAGGCGGGGGTGCCGCACCGCCTGAAGAATATGGACCAGCTCATGGGACTTCAGGTCTTCGTGCTGCTCTAGCAGGAAATCCAACTGGCCATCAGGGTCAAGCTGCGGCAAAAGCCGCAGGTCGCGAATGGTCTGCGCGATGATTTGCGACACCGGCCCGGCATAGCGCGGATAGCAGCGCACCGAGGTCGCCCCGGTTTCGCGCGCCACCCTGATCGCGGCCCGCAGTGTCGCCTCGTCCGTGGCAGAGGTTTCGATATGGACTTCAAGGCCAAGCGACTGCGCCAAGCGGCCAAAGGCGGCGCGCGTTTCGGGCGCATGCAGCAAAGACCGCTCTTCCCCGTCCTCGACATGGATCTTGACGCCTGCCATCCCGTGCCGATGGGCAAATCCCAGCAGATCGCTCGGCACTGCCGCGCCAAACCGAAAATTCAGATGCCAGGAATAGGCATGCGCAAAGAGTCGAATGTCTGCGATACGCGCGATCAGTCGCGCGGCGTCGTGGCTGGTCAAGGTGAACCTCCGATCGATGCGTTATCCATCGTGTGGCCGTCGACCAAATGCAAGAAGGCTGCGTTCGCCGCCGGTCTCGGGCGCCGACATTTGCAAAGCCTGATGGCGAGCTTGTCCGGAACGGTTGGGCCCAGAAATCCGCGTAAAGCAACGACCGCATCGCCGCACGGCTGTTCAGCGCCGAGAGTGTTATTTCGGCCCCAAGGGATGAAAGCGGGCCATCGCATCCCGTCAGTTCATCCGGCCATCCCGTCGGACTTTGCACTTAGGCACGGACGAGGAACATTCGGCTGTGGCAAAGCCGGACATGCGCCACCTTCACCGTCACGGTGACGCCGTCGATCAACACCACCTCGTGGTTCCAGTCGGATTGATAGGCCTCCCCCGGCGCGAAGGTCAGCGGCACGAAGGGGCTGCCGCGCCCGATCCCTGCGCCTGCTTCCAGGTCGCGGCATAGCGCCTGACCGCATCGTAGCCCCCGCCATGACCAAGCCCCCGAAGGTCTTCGTATCGGGATGTTTGGTCCGGACCTGATCGAGCTTGCCCCAGATCAAGCGGTGATCGTTGAAGCCGGTCCCACCGGTGAGGGCGACCTTGGGGCCTGCGGGGAGCATCACTTCGGTCTCCGCGCGCCGCTTGGCGGCCAAGAAATCGCGGCTGTCGATCAGCGCTGCTATCATGTGCTGGCGGTTCACCATCGAGCCGGTGCGGGGGCGCCAGGTGAAGCCCGTGTTTGAACGACCTCGGTCGCGGCGTGATCGCGCATCATGTCCATGCAGTTGATGTCCAAGTGGATCGACGGGAACAAGTGAGTACTATCAGTCGTCAGCTTGCTCGATATCGTGAATACCCGCAGGGAATTCATTCCGCCGACGAAAAGCGGCACGCAACGCCTCAGTCGGTGAAGCCGGGGAATCCAAAGCCTCAAAGACCGCCTGATAGTCGCATGGCCTCAGTTCGTCACGTCGGGGCTGTTGTCGCCAGGCGCTTTCATTTCTCAACACCTCCAATGGCGCATGAAATCTGACTGGTCAGCCGACAGCAGTAATCGAGTAGTGCGGCGTCCCATCCCAAACAAGATCCCATGACGCGCCCGGACGGACGTTCTGGATCGCATGTGGCGCGAAGCAGACCAGACAATTTCCGCCAGGTGCAGGCGCCCGGACCGAAGGGTAGATCAGACCACGGGACCCGGCTCGCCGCAGACGTTGCGCCAAGCTTTGCCCCTCGGGATATCCAACGGCCGGATCGGAATGCAGTGCGGGATGTTCCGGCTCATCGGTCAGATCATCGAAGATCCCGATGAAATCCGCCAGCAGTTCCACATAGCGCGCGCTGTCATGGAAGCTGCCGGTAAAGCCAAGTTCACGTGTGCGGTGCCAGGCCACTTCGCTGACAGAAACCATCACATCCCATGCGCAATACCAGGCGCCGCGCTCCTCGGTGTTGAAGCGGTTTCCGCTGGCGCGGGTGTAGGTGAAGCCGGCGTTAACATGACTGTCGCCATAGATGCGCAGATCGCGGCTGCGGCGCTGCCAGGCAAGCTCGCGAGGGTCCAGATGCGGGTTGCGCCCGCGTTCGGCCAGGAGACGGCCACTCGTCAGCCCCTCAACCTCTGCCAAGATCGCCATCTCGTCATCGCTATCGACGAGACCGCGCAGCGATGGCGGTTTGTGGTAGGTGGCGGGCAGGAGACGAACGAGACCGCGATCGGAAACCTCGGTCTGCTTCATGCCCCACCACGCAGGGCATCTAGATAGGTCCGCACCGCGAGAATCTGCGGCAAGCCCCCGTCGATGGCGGTGTCGACTGGACGGCTGCCCCCAAACAGCGGCCCCCTATTCGGTCGGGTGAACCAGCTTCTTGCCAGAGGCTCCGAGAAGTAGAGTTCGAGCGATTTGTAGATTCCAATTACAGCGCTGAGTCGCAGCAGTTGGTCTTTGGTAAGCTCCCCCGCGAAATCCGGCTTCTTGGCGCGCTTCCAGGTGCTCTCCGACATGTCGGCAAGGCCAGCCGCTTCCTTGAGGCTGAGACGCCAGGCATCAGCCACGCGAGCATAGGCTTTCAGCGCGACAGCGTTGATCTGTGCGGGTGTCCGGATTTTCTCTGCGACTTGCATATCGTCCTCCACTGCCCGCAGCATAGTTCATATGGTCCTATTGTAAAGATCAAATGAACTGCGTGCGCTCTCACCCGAACCGCCGCCCGGCTTCCGTGAACGTATACTCGTTCACGATGATCCTCTCCTCGATGGCCTCGTCCGAGGCCAGTTGGTCGTATTCGGCCTCAAGCTGGCGGTAGTGCCAGCGGGCCAGATCGCCCCGATGGAGGGGGTCCCTTTGGGACGCCGATCTGCTGGCGCGGTTGCAAACCGGCGATGCCGATGCCGCGCCGTTCGATCGCCCTCGCCTATAACCGGTAATCCCCCCGTTCCTAACCCCCGTTCTTAACCCCCGTTCTTAACCACTGCATCGATAGAACTCAGGCAGCCATTATCCGGATTCCGCACAGCTGTGATGCCGCCGATGCCCAGGCGATCGGTTCCGTTCACGACCAGCTCTCCTGCTTGACGTTGCGATGTCGGTCCGTGCGCCTCGCTCCACCCGAGGCGCACGCACTTTCGGCCTGACGCGGCCCCTGCTTCAAAGATTATACTGCTCGCGCGCATAATCCCCGAGGCCCACCGCATCCAGCCGTGCCAGCGGCGCAAGGAACGTCACCTGAATCACTCCCGGCGCGCGTCCGATCTCGATCGCGCCGTTCACCGTGGCGCGGTTTCGCACCTCGGCCACGGTCATGCCCAGCAGCTTTGCAGCGCGGGTTAGACCGTTCTCGATGGCAAGGTTCAGGTTCGCAGCTGTACCGATCACGCTGACCGGAGCCAGCGCCTCGATCTCCGCCACGCCCCACTTGGCCGCCAGCCGCTGCCCCTTGGCCTTTTCGGCCGCCGAGAACGGACGCGCCATGGGCGGCAGGTCCTCTTCCAGCGGGAACAGCACGGGGCCGTCGATGGGGTAATTCTTCACCACCTCGATCTGCAAGGTCACGCTGCCCGCCACGTCCATCGTGTGGCCGGCAATCTCGCCATCGCCCTGCCCGGCGTGCATGTCGCCCATATAGACACCCGCGCCGCGCACCTTGACGGGACAGACGATGATCGCCCCCGCCCGCACGGCGTCGATGTCCATGTGACCATCTGTCTTGTGCTGCACCAACTGCTCGGCGGTGATCGCATAGTCATGCGGAGCGCCGACAAGGAAAGCTCCGAAATCGCCCGCATTGTGGCTGTCGGGCATCGCCATCGACGGGCAGGTGCCAAGCTGCCCCATAAAGGGACGCATGCGTACCAGCGTTCCGGGCATATCCGACGGCGCAAAGGTCAGGATCGAATGCTGGCGGCTCTGGTCAGGCAATGCTGCGTAATGGTTGGCATCCCGCGCGATGGTTTCCGCCGCGGCCTTCGGCAGGGTCAACCCGACCGAGCGTGTCTCGTCGAAGGTCACGGTGTACCCGTGCACGATTGCAAAGGGCGTCACCGCATTTCCGCAGGCGTTGCACTTCACGGCATCCTGCCCGATCCCCTCGACATGGGTTTCCGGCCAGACCGTATCGCAGACCGGGCAGCGCGCCGCGACATAGGGGTCGCCAAGACAAAACCCTTCCGGCGAGCTGTCATGCCCCGAAGCCGTGGCAATCGAGGTCACGGTGATGTCGCGGATGCGGATCGCCACGGCATCTCCTACCTCGGCCCCCTCGACAAAGACCGGACGCGTCACCTCATGTCCGCCCCGCAACGAAGGGGTGATCATCGGCCCCCAGCACCCCGGCGCCGTATTGGCAATGATCGTCCCGCCATTCTCGACCGGCCCCAGCATGGGCGCATCGGGATCGAGCACACTGTTGGTAAATTGCGAAACCACGACGCTGCGGCTCGACGGCGTGTTGCTGCCATCCGGCATGATAACCCCCTGTAGATTTGTGCATTGTGATGAAAGGTTAGCACGCCTCCGCAGTCGTACAAGGGCATGCACAGGCAAGCGGCGGTCATTGCGGGGCTACCGCAATGACCGCCTGCGTGAAGATCACAACCCGATGATCTTTTTGGCTATTCCGGTCCCGATCGTGTATTTCGGGTCCACCATGTTGCCGAGACGCGCCTTGCCCGCCATCATAAGCAGCATATAGGCCTCTTCCTGACCCATACCCGTCTCCTGATCGATCCAGCGCACCAATTCGCGATAGGCAATACGCGCAGCATCTTCCAGCGGCCTTGCGCTTCCGATCGTCATGATGCTCGTCTAAGTCATCCAGCGGTGCTGGCCTATTCCGACTTTCTTGTTTTCTGAGGCTCGCCGGAAACGGTCGACGGATCGGAGATAGCTCGGCATCTGTGCAGTTTTCCACCCGAGCCGGTTGATCGCTGCGGCAGGGTGCCTATATCCGGCAGGAACCTGACACAGCAGAACAAGACAGGGCGGGCAGTGGCGGTATCGGTGCAGACGTGGCGGATGCAAGGCTGGGTACGCGCCTGCGCCATGCTGGCACTCGTGGTTGCGCTTTTACTTTCCCCCGTGACCAACAGCTTCACACATGGCCCCGCAGCCCACCCGGAAGCGGCTGCAAGTGTCACGCAAGATCTCTCCCATGGCCACGGTCACGACGCAGACACCCCCACGGGCCACCACGACAGCACCGACCATGACCATCCCTCCGTCGCGCTGATCCCGCCGCAGCCTGCAACGGCGCTGCCGCCCCTGCCCGACCTTCCCCGCCCCGCCCCGCAGCTTTCCGACGGGCGCGAGAGGGGCAACCTGTTGCGACCGCCACGCGCAGCGGCCTGACCATCCGGCCCCGCGCGGGCCGATCGCCAGTCAGTCGCAACAACAGGACATTTCCATGCAAACCCCTCCGCACCTGCGGTGGCCTGGCACGATCCCGCACCTTCGGGCGCTGATCCTGCTGGCCCTGTTCGCCCTTTCCCTGCTCTGGGCCGAAGCCGCCCTTGCCCATGCCGTCACCCTTGGCGACAAGGGCTATATCCAGGAAATCACCGGCCCGCAGATCATCCCCTTCCTCTATCTCGGGGCCAAGCACATGGTGACGGGATACGACCACATCCTCTTTCTGTTCGGCGTGATCTTCTTTCTTTACGGGATGAAAGAGATCGGGCTTTACGTCACCCTCTTCGCCATCGGCCATTCGGTGACGATGCTGGCGGGCGTCTGGTTCAACTTCGGCATCAACGCCTATATCATCGACGCCATCATCGGCTTTTCCGTGGTCTACAAGGCGCTCGACAACCTCGGCGCATTCAAGACGTGGTTCGGGGTGCAACCCGATACACGCACCGCGACGCTGGTCTTCGGACTGCTGCACGGCTTCGGCCTCGCCTCGAAGATCATCGAATACAACATCTCGCCCGACGGGCTTTTGACCAACCTCATCGCCTTCAACGTGGGTGTCGAGCTCGGGCAGTTGACGGCGCTTGCCGCCATTCTTGTGGTGATGCGCCGCTGGCGCGCCCAGCCCGCCTTTGGCCGTCAGGCCTATACCGCCAACGTCATCATGATGGGTCTCGGCTTTTACCTGATGGGCTTGCAGCTCGTCGGTCTGGCGCTGGCCTGAACGGAGTACATGAAATGGACAAGTTCGATATCAACCGCGCCCCGCAAAGCCCCCGCGCGACACGCGGCGCACCCGCTGGCCAGACCATCGACACCACGGGCCATATACGCGGCGTCACCGCTACATCCGGCGGTCTCGTCCGATCCACCCTTCTGTCCGGTGGTGCTGCCCTTGCCATTCTGGCGGTGGTCTACCTGCCCTCGGAATACGGCATCGACCCGACAGGTCTCGGCGCTGTTCTGGGCCTGACCGAGATGGGCCAGATCAAGCAGCAACTCTATGCCGAGGCAGAAGCAGATGCCGCAGCCCCGCAGGTGGCCACGCTCGATCCCGACACGATGGCACGGCTCGACAGGATCGAAGCGCAGCTTGCCAACATCGGCGCAGTGATCGGTGCGCCGGTCGTAGCAATGCCGATGCCCGCGCCTCTGGCCACCGGGCCGGAACCTGAACCGGGGCCAGCGACCAACGCAGTTACGGGGCCTGCATCCGAACCTGTGGCGGAAACCCCTGCTGAACCGGCAGCCGAACCCTCCGGTCCCGCCGTCCAAGCCGCCATCGCCGAAGCGCCCGCCGATTGGCGCGACGAAGTCAGCTACACACTCGCTCCCGGCGAAGGGATCGAGGTAAAGCTCGTCATGCAGAAGGGCCAGACCGCCCGCTTCGAATGGAACGCAGGCGGATCGGTCGTCAACTACGACACCCACGGCGACGGCAGCGGCCAGAAGATCAGCTACGAAACCGGCCGCGCCGTGCCCGACCAGACCGGCGAACTGACTGCCGCCTTCACCGGCAACCACGGCTGGTTCTGGCGCAATCGCACCGAAGTGCCCGTCACCGTCACTCTAAAGACCGCGGGCGACTATGCCGAGATGAAACTGCCGTAAAACGCCAAACGCCTGACGGTCCGGCCCGGACCGTCAGACTAAACGCGGCGTCGCAGAAAGCACACAAAAAGCAGGTTCGGCAAGACGAGTGACCCATCCGCAGATCAGCGGTGTGAATAGAATCCCCCGGCAGGTCAGTTACATTTTGCGGGGTTCAGATCACTCCTAAAACCCGTCTTCGACAAAATAGGCCGCACCCCGTTCATTCAGACTTTAGCTTGTCGAACTTCCGAAGAACCGCATCTTTTATCAAACTGATTCGCTGCACGCTTAGTGCTGCACCAGATGTATCCTCAGCGCTCAATATTGCGCCTTCTGTCTGTAAAGCAGAAGTGCTTGTGCCCATAGCTATGGGTCCAGACTTTCCTACCGCGTTGACCGATCCGTAGTCATGAGCTGCCAGAGGCTGGCTTTGCGTTCCGGTTTCGTGAATACGCGAATTAAAAACAGGTCGGCGTTGCCGACGCGAACGGATCGGCATATCGAAATGAACTCGTGCTGTTCGCAAAAGCTCTTCGACACCTATTTCGCGCCATCCAGTCTGGCCAGATGTCGAGCACCAAACAGTCAGCAAAATACGGTAAGTACCATCCACCGATTTTTCGAGAGGAAGTTCGCCGACATACCAAGCGCGGCACTGACGGCCAGAGGTTTCAGCAGCAACGATGCGGTCCGACCACTCCGCAAAGACAACTCCTAAGACACGGGCTGTGTTAGGGTCGTTGCTGTCGGTTACCTTCAACAAGTCGTCTGTCAGTCGTGTCAAAAACACCTCTTGTCCTAATACAAGCTCTGCGATGACTCGGTTTGCGCGCTGTCGGTCGCGGGCGACCGATATTTGGATTTGAGGGATCAGATTTCGCATGGCGCGCGCGCTTTTCCTTAGATGCCTCCCTGTCTTTGCGAAGGCCATTACACGTTGTAATTAATTTGAAGGTCCGAAAATTTCAAATCGAAACTGACCCTTCGAAAGCTGGTAGTACAGGCATACGAAGGATAATTAACATAACTAAAGTGTAAAACTTACTCGAACGACAGAAATTGCGCCGTCTTCAGGTGCGAATCGCACCATTGATGAATTGACACCTTACAAGCCGAAAAGTTACGAGGTAACCCGGCGAAGAGCGGTGAGGCACTATGGGAAGATGGTGGGGTACGAGGCAAGATGGCACGCGGAACGATGGCAGGTCGGAAATTGAAAAACCCATAGATAATAACGAACTGGGCGTCGCTAGTTTGCGCTCCGAAACTTCCAGCGCTGTCGAAGTCGATGAGCTTCATAAACCGGCAGCCGTCAATGAGTCGATCAGTATATCTACGGAGAAAATTACAGTGAATTCCTCAACACGCATGCCAGTCCAGGCCACTACATCGTCCAGCGAACCCACTGTTATTCGTGCCGGCCTGCACCTTGAGGGGAACATTCGCACGGCCAACGATGTACTTCTGGAAGGTTCAGTCAGAGGAGAGGTAAGCGCAAACAGCATTACCATATCAGCTGGAGCCAGCTTGTCTGGCATTGTCTCCGCCACTACGATCGTCGTTGACGGTGTTGTCGAGGGAGTAATCCGCTGCCTCAAATTACAAGTAAACACGACCGGTTCAATCTCTGGCGAAATCCACCACAGTATTCTAGTAGTTGAAGCTGGCGCAATAATCGAGGGTACGGTGTTTCGCTCTGATCGCATGATTGAAGCGATGGCTCCCACATTTGACGAGCGCATCGAGGAAGCACAGATGACTTCATCGCCAGAGGCTTATACAGTCATCAACCCGTAGGGTTAAGTTTTAATTAGTAAATGTATGTGTGACCGAATAAAGGACTAGTCTAATGTTTAGGCTGCGGCGAAATGCAGTAGGAATCGATATAGGTTCATCAAACACCACACTGGTGGCCGGCAACAGGTCGGAAATCTTGTTTGAACCCACTTTCGTCGCTTACGTTGTTAACCGGCGCGGTGCATCCAGGCCTATGGCATTCGGCAATACCGCCAAAGCAATGGATGGAAAGGCTCCACCTTCAATCCGGGTTGTTCGACCGCTCAGGAAAGGAAATATTGCCAGCTTTGAATCTGTCGCGCATCTGGTAATCGATCTTCTTGACAAAGTTAAAAAAAAATCCTTCTTGATGAAATGGCGCAATTTAAGCGTTTTCGCATGTGTGCCAGATGCGGCGACTGACGTTGAGAAGCGGATGATTAAACAGTCCTTGCTTTGCGCTGGTGCGAGCAGGGTCGTTCTTTTGCGTAAGCCGATTGTTGTTGCGATTGGCGCAGGTGTGAACGTTGAAAAACCGATGGGCCAGCTTGTTGTTGATATCGGCGGCGGAACAAGTGAGATTTCTATCATCTCGTTGAGCGATCTAATCGTTTCCCGTTCCTTACGGATAGGTGGGGAGGACATGGATGAAGAAATTGTAAATTATTTAAGAAGAGTTCATTGCATGGTTGTGAGTTTCGCAGTTGCCGAGGCGATCAGAGAAAGGTTGGGCAATGAGTCGAGAGGTGTAGATGTCGTTTCCTCGATCAGGGTCAAAGGGCGTCATTCCGTTTCAGGTATGCCTACCGAGATAACCGTGTTGGAAGAAGGCATAATCGGTGCAATAATGCCGATTATTGATGTTATTGCCGATGCAATTCGTGATACGATTGAACAGGCGCCGCCAGATGTAATGTCAGACGTTATTCAAGCCGGAGGTGTGTTGATCGGGGGAATAGCTCGCATGAATTTCATTGCTTCGTCGTTATCTGAGCGTATTGGAATATCTGTCCATGCTGCTGATGAGCCTGATAGATCCATGGCGCGCGGTCTTAACCAAATTATAGATAATCAGGCATCCTTCAGGCATCTTTTCATTAATGACGACTGAATGATTATACTCTGCTTGGCTATCTTGCACAAATCGGTTGACGGCCAAAGCTTCCCCCTCACCGGGACAAACTTATGCTAAGGCTTCGGTGACCGGGATACCAAGCGCCGTGAAGCAGTTCTGGGCGCAACACAGACCTGAAATTCGGACACCTGACGGCCGAAGTCCTTCGCGATAACGCGCTGACTGCCGCGTTGCCTTTAAATCCGGCACACGGGGCGCGTTGAGCGGCATTTGTTGCCCTTAAACTTGACATCCAGACGCCAGCTCGTCGGAGTTTGATCTGATCCCCGCAAACTAGCCCGGTTGAAGCTGGAGTTTTCCGCTACGCTTTCCTGACTGGTAAACTGGGGACGACCCGCACACCGTCCCTTGAAGGGCGTCACCAGCCCGTCACCCTTAGCGAAGCCGGAAACCTCTGCCTTCGGGCGGCCCAAAGTCGGGGGTCGGATCATAACCCCAAGGATGGCAGCGCTCAGGCCTTCGACCAGCCCGACCGCGCCCATGCCGGCGAGACCTGGCGCAAGGTCGCCGAACAGCTGCGCCCGCGCTGGCCGATCTGATGGACGCCAGCGAGCACGACGTGCTGGCCTACATGTCCTTTCCGCGTCAGCGTCGCACCAAGCTGGACAGCACCAACCCGATCGGGCGCCTGAACAAGGAGGTGAAACGACGGGCAGATGTCGTCGGGATCTTCCCGAACAAGGCGTCCATCCTGCGCCTGATCCGCGCCGTCCTGTTCGACCAGAATGACGAATGGCAGACCTCGGACCGCTACATGATGGTCGAAGCCTTCGCCCAGATCGACAAGGAGGTGATCGACCCCATACTCAGCATAACCACGAAAGCCGCCCGAGGCTTGACCTCAGGCCATCCATGAAATTACACCAGCTTGACGAACGTGACCCGGTTGATTCACTCGTTTTTTAAGTTGAACGCGGGCTCCACTTGCAAAGCCCGCGCCTGTATCCTGTCGCGCAAATCGGCCCGACCGTATCAGTCTAGGTTCAGCACGTGCTGCCAGCTTCCGTCCGCAAGATGCGTCGATACCACCGTGCCGCGCGCTCCGGCATATTTTCCGGTCCCGCCGACGATTGCCCGTTCCAGCGCCGCATCGACCTTTACAGTCGATCCCGCCTGCGGATATTGGCCCAAGCCTTCGATCATCACACGGTCGCCCGACCCGTTACCAAAGGTAAAAACCGCAACCGTCATGCGGTTTTCCAACTCCGACCCGTCCTCGGGCAACCCTGTCGTGGTCATAAGGAAATCCAGAGTAACGGCTTCGCCCTCGGTCGTCGCGCCGCCAAATTCGAAAATGCGCTGGTCGCCGACCGAGGCGCCCTCGACCCCGAGGTCGAGATAGACCGGATCAGGGGTCTTGCCGTGGATGACGGTCACGGTAGACGCTGCGAACGCGGGCGTGAAAGCGGTCGCAAAGAGGGTAGCCAGCAGTGAAAGTCTTTTCATTACAGTCTCCGGTTTTCCATAAAAGCGTGGGGCAGCAAATCCGCCATCGGCGGCAAACGACTTTATCGTTCGACATAATACCCGCTCCGCGCATAGCTTTCTTCCTGCTCGGAAATATGCGGCGGCGGATCGAATTTGGTGCTGTCGAACACATAGGTCTGTCGCAATAGGTCAGCCTCGGTCATTGCCGTTTCGAGACGCGACACACAGTCGGCGGCACGCGCCGTAATAGCGTCTAGTCCGGTTGCCTTTTCGCCGTGCAAGGCCAGCTGGATTTCATCCCGCAGCGTCGCCAGTTCGACCGACGGTTTGATGACCCCGTAAATGGCCGCCAGCCGTCCGACCGGCATTTGCTCGATACCGCTGCTTCGCATCCGCGCGATTTCGGTATCCAATCCGGGCCAGAAACGGGTGGTGTAAAGCGGATGCTCCTCGCGGTGATACCACTCTTCGGTCCGAGCAATCGACGACGAGACCGCATTGTGCAATTTCCAAACGAACAGCGCAAAAGAACCGCTTTTGTCGGCGGAAATCGTTGCCAGCCTGTCGTCGAGCGAGATGTCGAACCAATCGCGGTCCTCGCGTTGGCCCAGCAACAAGAATTCGACCGGATAGAAATTGACCTCGCGGTTGCGGACGACGTAGCGGTTCAGGTGGTAGCGGCAGTAGGGGCACGGATACATTGTGGCAAAGGCCCGGAAAAACGCCTTGAAGCGGTCCACCGCCGCACTCTTGGCTGCACCCGACATATCCTCGACCAGATTGGCAGCCGTATGCAACAAGCACCAGACGGCGGGTCCGATGAAATAGGGAAAGCTGATCCGCATTTCCGCATCGGCAACATCCGTCCGCCCCAGATGCAGGTCGATGAACGACACATACTGGCTCAGATATCCGGTCTCGCGGCCGAACTCTGCGCGTTCTCGGCGCTTTTGCAGGCTGTTGAGGTAATGTTCCGACAAACGCCACGCCTGCCGCAGCGCCAGCTTTACGCGCACCGGACAGGCGGCGAACCCGTCGCGCAGATCGGTTCCGTAACGGTCAAACGCTCCAAGACCTGCGTATCCGGCATGCCATGCGTCAAGCTCCAACTCGGCACATGATGTTTCGGCGTCCAGATCGGCGTCTGTCAGGATCGATACACACAGCAACAATTGCGGCATGAAATCGTCGTACCAGAACGCCACCGGCATGATCGTTCCAGCCGCGCGCGGTTCACCGGCCGCCAGCACGACAGGGCTCCAGCTGTCATGATAGGGTCCGGGCCGCGCACGCCCGCCGCGCGGTGCGACATGGCCGTGTTCCGCATTCAATTCGCCATGCCGCAGGCGGTCCATCTCGTGGCGCGTCAGGCTGTCGGCGCGCACCTCGGTAGGCGAAATCCGATGTGCACGCAGGGCAAGCAGGTATTCCACAGCTTCCGCAAACCTTTCTCGGTGGTCTGCCAAAGCGGCAAGCTCACCTTCCAGCACGGCTTCTGCCGCCAGCATCGCATCGGTCTTGGCGACTTTGTCCCAAGTGGCGATCCGGACGCACAGGCTTTGGTGCTGCGCCTCGACCAGTGCCACCAGCCGATGAAACTCGGCCACCGCGCGGTCGCCTTCGACAAGGCCCAGCGACAGGTAGAACTCGGTCGCGGCGCGCACGAACACCGCGAAGTCAGACACGGTATAGGGCAAATCACGGGCGCGCAGATGGCTCTCGGAATTGGCGGAATAACTTTCACGGAATGTCCGGTAAGCCGCCCCCTGCAGCAAACGGAAAAATCCCGTCTGCATTTGCAGGGGCGAAGTGGCGACATCGCCGAAATGCGCACGCGACACCGGACGCGGTGCCGCGACCGCAGCTTGCGAAAGCGGGGCGGAAACGGCCACTCCATCCGGCTCAGCCGCCGCCTTCTCGGGATAGAATTCAAGAAAATCGTCAAACGTCACGCAGCGGTCGCCATTGGCGTCAAGGTCAGCCAGCATTGCATCCAGCATATCGCCATCATGAAACAGATGCCCCAGCACATCGCGCACCCGCTCGACCGGCAGTTCGGCATCCGTGGCACCAAAATATGCAAAGGCATGCTCCAGCCGCAAAGCAGGCGCGGCCACCACCGGCAGGATGGCATCGATAAACCCCTGCCGGTCAATTGTTGCAACCGGCCCGCACAGGGCCAAAGCCCGCCGCAGGTCGGCCAGCCCCGCCGGTATCCGCCGCTCCGCAAGCACATGCTTTAGCGCGACCGCCGGATCACCCTGCCCCGATGCACCCCGCGCGTCGCACCAGCTTTGCCAAAGCGCGGTAATGTCGTCATAGGTCTTCGGCGCATTCATCTGTCGTCTGTCCTTACGGGGAAAATCATCCGCATCGCCAAAGAGTTCAGCCCGATCCCGACGCGGCAACCGGATAGACGGGCAGCGGTATCGGAGGGTTGTCCCCCGCCAGATCGGCGCGGGCATCGGTCAGGGCAGAAACCGTGCCGACATCGCGCCAATAGGGCGGTTCCTCGACTCCGGGCGTGCTGAAACAATACACCCCGACTTCGCCCCGCTCGACCGCCCTCGGCAGCAAGTCGTTGCCAAAGTCCAGCGGTACCTGACAGGAACCCGTAGCGTCCTGTCCAATCACGTCGCGCAACCATGCCCAGTTGAAAATATAGATGCCCATGCTGATCAGGGCGCGATCGGGATTGCCGAACATCGCTGGCGGATCGTCGGGCTTTTCCAGAAACCGCACCGCATGGCAGGGACCACGCGTCTCGAACACGCCAAAGCTGCGCGCCGCCTCGCGGGCAACCGGCAGGGCTGCGACCGTCACCGGCAATCCGACCGCGCGATGCACGGCAACCATCTCGCGGTAGTCCATCGCGTAGATGTGGTCTGCCGCCAGAACCAGCACCTCGCGCGCGCCTGCGCCATCCAATTCGGCCGCATTGCACGCCACCGCATGCGCGGTGCCCAGATACCCGCCCGATTGCGCAACATCCGCTCCGTCCCGAAACACAAGTCCGCGCGCAAAACCTGCCGCCCAATGCGCACGCAGATGCGCGACCAGCGTGTCGGGTTGCCATTGGGTGCAGACGATCATCGCGTCGATGCCCGATTGGATGGCATTGCCCATCACGAAATCGACGATCCGTCGCCCGCCGGTAAATTCGACGGCAGGCTTGGATTGGCGCGCGGTCAAATCGCCAAGTCGCGACCCCCGTCCCCCCGCCAACAATACCGCGACAAGCCCGTCGGGGCCGGCACCGATCATCCCGGTTTGTGCAAGCAAGCTCACGGTCACATCAGCCTTTGCCTTCGATCATCTGTATCAGCTTCGCTGCCAGAAGATGCGCATGCCCGCCGGTCCGCGCCGTCACCAGATCACCGTCCACAACCACATCCTCGTCCACAAAGGAGGCCCCGTAAGCCAAGGCATCGCCGTGCAGGTTGGGGTGGCAGGTCAGTCGGCGACCCTTGACGATCTCGACAACCGGAGCCGCAAGCCACAGGCTGTGACAAATCATCCCCTTAAGCAGGTTCGGCTTGGCAAAGGCCCGCTTCAACAGGTCTGACGCGGGCGGGATACGGCCAAGATCCTCGGTATAGCGCAGTCGGTCCGAAACCATGCCCGACGGCACGATCAACGCGGCATATTGGTCCAGCGTGGCATCATCGAGCTTTTCAAGGTCGCCACGGCACTCAAAAGGCGCGTGGTATTCGTGCCCCTTAAAAGTGATGGCATCGTTGCCCCAAAGCCGCGTGACGAATTGCGCGTCGTAACCGGCTTCAAGAAAGCGATAGTGATAATACCAGATCTCGTGTTCGTAGAAGTCGCTTTCGATCAGGATGGCGATCTTGGGAGCGGCCATGGGACATACTCTGTTATTGCCGCGCAACGCGGCGGAAATTGAAAAAGGGCGGCACGAAGCCGCCCTTTCAGGAAACCGTCAGTTCAGCGTGATCTCTTCGTCGAATTCCGACGCCTTGATCGCACCCGAAATCGTGTCGTTCGCACCCGAGATCGACACGGCGAAATCCTCGCCCGCTTTCTGCTTGCGGAAGATCAGGTAGCGCAGGCCCTCGGCACAGATGCTTTCCAGCTTGGTCGCATCGATCGCCAGACCCGTCACACCTTGCGACATCGCGCCGGACACGGCTTCGTCGAGATACTTGAGATCAAGCGGTGTCATCTTGCCTGACAGCACGATCTGCCCGATCCCGTCCTTCACCGACAAAAGATCGGCATCGAACCGCACCGAATTCGGCACCAGCCGCACGCGAACGCGGATGTCGCCGTGCCCTGCGGGCAATTTGACCGTAAGCGCCTGCGCGTCAAAATCCTCGTAAGCGTGGCCATCGATCCAGACTTCGTCGATCCGGATCGACCCTTCCGGCAAGATATCCGGCTGGACGCGCAGGATGCCGTCGGCAAACCCACCGGGCTTGGGCCGGAAGTGGAAGTCCATCGGCTCTTTGTGGATCAAGAGGTTGGTGTAGGTCGCCGCCAGATAGCACAACTCGAACGAGTGATAGCCCGCCATCGAGTGGCTGCCTTTGCCGCGCTCGGTGCCCAGCGAATAGGGCTGACCGTTCGCAAGCACGTTGAAATAGATTCCGCCCTCTTCCACGTCGAGGAACCATGCGTTGTAGAACGCCGACCCCTCGCGCGCGTATTTCAGGTATTCCTCTTTGCCCAGCACCCCGTTCAGGATGAGATAGGCCAGAATACCCTGCTCTTGCTGCCACCACGCCTTGCGGTCGTGCCATGCATAGCGGTGGAATTTTTGACCCGGTTCCAACACGCGTTCGACCACGTCATACCAGCCGCCACGCTGGCGGTCGGCGCCATGTTCGGGGATCAGCGCCGCAATCTTCTCGGCCAGGGCGACGTAGGATTCCTTGCCCTTCAGGCTGTTCATCCGCATCAGGTTCCACGCGATCTTCAGGTTATGCCCGACGACCGCACGGTTCTGCTGCCAACCCCAGCTTTGATCCTTGGACCAGTCGTCAAAGAACTTTTCCTGAACGAATGGGCTGTTTTCGTAATCTGGGAAATGTTCGGCGATGGTGTCAAAGGTGTATTCGAGGAAATCGGCATGCGACTTCTCGCCCGTGGCCAGCCACAGGTTGATCAGATACGCCGGCGCGTGGTCGCCAACCGAATTCCAGTTCTTGCGTGCACGGTTGTGGCCCAGCCCTTCGGCATGGGCGTCCAGCGTGATCGGGTCGATGTGGCTGTAATAGCCGCCCGCAGCGCTTTGGTCTTTGTAAAAGCGGTTGAACAGGTTGATCGTGCGGCGAGCGTCATCGTAAATCGCCTTGTCGCCCGTGACACGGTAGGTCTGCACCGGACCGGCAAGCGCATAGATCTGCTCGTAGCAAGGGAGCGCATCGTAATCGTCACCGAATTCCGAGGCGAGCACCTTGTGCTCCTTGCCATCGGCTTTGATGTCGACCGCATGATACCAATAAACGATATCCTCGCCCGCATCCGAAAAGCGCAGATGGTCGCGCAGATACTGCGTGCCCTTCTCTGCGGCTTCCAGATACTCGTCCTTTCCCGTCAGCAGATAGGCCGACGAGAACCCGTAAACCAGACGCGAGATCGTGTCGGTCTCCTGACGCCCGCTTTGCTGGTGTGCACCTGACGACGACAGGTTGGTGCGGTAATTGGCATAGTCGATCGGCCCGTCACCGAATTCGGCATTGATGTAGAACTTGCCAAGCTGGTCGATCTGCTTGATCCACCAGTCGGGGCGTTCAAAATCGTACATCGTCTCCGACCGACCGGCAAACACGATATGCTTAACGTCGAACTGGATCGAACCTTTCGGTCCATCGGGATAGAACACCCCGTAAGCGAACACGAAACGACCGGGAACCAGCATGTCGCGCATGTGGTCGGACGCATTGTTGAACCCTTCGCCAAGGTTGCGGATCACCTCGGCATAGGTATTCGGCGTCATGCCGATGTCATATTCTCGACCGTCGCTGGTTTTCAGCCCGAAGCGGTCGGTGGCAGCATCATAGCGGGTGACATACCCGGCGATGAGGTCCGAAAAGGTAAAATCAAGGGCGTTCATGGCAGCCTTTTGGGTTTGCTGTGGATTGGTCATTTGGAAATGAGGACGACGATGCTGCGACCGTTCACGGTGACGCGATCGGACTGGACAGGGCGTTCCGTGCCGGCATCGGCGATGTCGTCCGGCGAGGGTTTGGACGTGTCGACGGCATGGTGCCACTTGCGACCCTGAACTTCCGGAACAGCAAAGCTCAGCGGCTCCCAATACATGTTCGCCATGACGTGGATGTCAGCGATGCCGTCAAAGTCCGCAACGGTCCACGCAAGGGCGCGGGCATGGGCGTCATCCCAACCGGGCGCATTCAACTCGGTGCCGTGCCAACTGATATCGGCAAGGCCGCGCTCGTTGATCTTGCCGTCGAAGAAGCGGCTGCGATGCACCGCAGGATGCGCCGCGCGGAACGCGATCATGCGCTGCCAGAACCGGAACATGCCGCTGTGCTTTTCGGGCAGCGTCCAGTCGAACCAGCCGATAGGATTGTCCTGACACCAGGCGTTGTTGTTGCCGCCCTGCGACCGGCGCACTTCGTCGCCCATCACGAACATCGGCACACCCTGCGACAGCATCAGCAGGGCCGCAAAGTTGCGGATCTGTTGTTCGCGCAGCGCATCGACCGCCGGATCGTCGGTCGCGCCTTCGACACCGCAGTTCCACGACATGTTGTCGTCTACGCCGTCACGGTTGCCTTCGCCGTTCGCATCGTTGTGCTTGCCGTTGTAGCTGACAAGGTCATTCATCGTGAACCCGTCATGGGCGGTGATGAAGTTGACGCTGTTTACCGGCAGATGGTCGTTTGCCTGATAAAGTTCGGCACTGCCCGACAGACGGTCGGCGACATGGCCGATGATACCTGCCTCGCCACGCACGAAATTCCGCATCGTATCGCGGTAAAGCCCGTTCCATTCCGCCCAGCGAAAGCCCGGAAAATGGCCAACCTGATACAGGCCCGCCGCATCCCACGCCTCGGCGATGACCTTGCTCTTGGCCAGAACCTCGTCCAGTTCGATCTGCCACAACACCGGCGGAAACTGCATCGGCGCTCCGTCCGGCCCGCGCGACAGGACCGAGCCTTCGTCGAAGCGGAAGCCATCGACATGCATATGCTCGACCCAGAACCGCAGGGCCTCGACGATCATCTTCGATCCGACGGGGTGGTTGCAGTTGAACGTGTTTCCGCAGCCCGTGTAGTCGAAATAGAACGCCTGATTTTCGGGAACGAGGTAATAATAATTCAGGTTGTCGAACCCGCGAAAGCTGAAGGTCGGGCCTTGATGGTTGCCTTCGTCGGTGTGGTTGAAGACCACATCGAGGATGACTTCGATCCCCGCCTTGTGCAGGGCTTTGACCATGTCGCGGAATTCATCCAGATGCGACGCCTCGCCCGGCTCTTCGCAATACCCCGGATGGGGCGCGAAATAGGCCATGGTCGAATAGCCCCAAAAGTTGGTCAGCCTGTTGCCGTCATGTTCGCGTGCTTCGGTGTCGTCGAACTGGAACACCGGCAGCAATTCTACAGCCGTAACGCCCAGCGATTTCAGATAGGGGATCTTTTCGATCACCGCGCGAAACGTGCCGGGGCTGGCAACGCCGGAAGTCCCCGAACGGGTAAAGCCCCCGACATGCATCTCGTAGATCACGGTGTCCTGCATCGGACGGTTCAACGGCTGGTCGCCTTGCCAGTCGTAAGCCAGCGGATCGATCACGACCGAACGCATCGCGCTTGCCACGTTGTCACCGGGAACGCAGGCATCGCCACGGTTCCAAAGCTTCATCGAATTGCCATAGGCATAGGGGTCGATCAGCACTTTGTGCGGATCATAGCGCATACCAAGATCGGTCAGATCGGGACCCGCCACGCGATATGCATAGTGTAGCCCCGGTTTCGCACCCACGACAAAGACGTGCCAGAAGTGGAACGATTTATTGGCTTCAGAGGTCATCGGAATAACCTGCATCGGTTCAAGATCGTCTTCCGATGCGAAAAACAGCAGTTCCATCGACAGCGCGTGCTGCGAGAACACCGAAAAGTTCACGCCGTCCGGATAGACGGTAGCACCCAGCGGGTGCGGCTGTCCTGCACGGGTCACAAAGCCGGAAGCATCTGTTCCCTTGCGACGCGACTTGGAGGCGGGTTTTTTGGCAACGATATTCATTGTCCGCATTTCACTCCGATAAGTTCGGGATGGACGTTCGACTCGAGCAAGACGTCGATCACGAAGGGGCCCGGATGGGCGAGGGCGCGTTCGATGGCGGGGATGATCTGGTCGCCGGTCTCGACCTGCGCGCTTTGCACGCCGAACCCGCGCGCGATATGCGCGAAATCGAGCGCCGGCTTTGACAGATCGAAGCTGATCGGAAAGGGGCGGTCGGTGATCCCCCGCTCGGCCCAGTATTGGCTGATATTGGCCTGCAACAGCCGGTAAGACCGGTTGTTACAGATAACAAACTTGATTGGCATGTTGTGCCGCGCCGCACTCCACAGCGATTGCAGCACATACATGCCGCCCCCGTCGCCCGAGATGGCAAAGACGGTCTTGTGCGGTGCCGACGCCTGCAAACCGATACCGCCCGCCAAAGCCGTGCCAAGCGAGCCGCCACGGGTCTGAAAGTATTGTCCGGGAACATCGGGCTGGACGAACGCCGTCAGGGCCGGTGAATTGGTCAGGGCCTCGTCGAAAATGATCGTATCCTGCGGTGCAAGCCGGACCAGTTCCTGCGCGAAATGCCCGAAGTGCAGACCGCCCGGAATTGTCCGGTCGCCAAGGGTCGCATTGGCGCGGGCACTTTCGTTGTCTTGTGTCGACCGCACCTGACCCTGTTTCATCCGCTGTTGCGAAAGCGCCGCGCGGGTCGGCGTCATCCGCTCGGCAAGCGCATCGGCCAAGGCTGCCAAAGCCGTTGCAGGGTCGCCCAACAGCCCCAGATCGACCTGATGGTTCTTGCCGATGGCATTCGCATCGAGATCGATGTGGATGGTCTTGGCACCTTCGGCGTAGATGTCGCCAAGCTCGGGAAAGACTTCGGGCAGCATGTATGTGCCGACAACCAGATTGCAGTCACCGCTTTGCACGATGGGCAAGCTGTGCGACCCGAACATATGTCCTGTCTGACCGCGCCACAGCGGATGGCGCCACGACATGTTAAGATCGCCGCCGTCCACACCCCAGACATACGCGCCCAGTAATTCTGCCACCCGCGTGAGCTGCTCTTGCGCGCGCGACCGCGCGACACCGTCACCGATATAGATCGTCGGCCGCTCTGCCGCGACCAGCATGTCGGCGGCCAGTGCAATCTGGCTTGCCAAA
Organism: Gemmobacter aquarius; assembly: GCF_003060865.1. NCBI lineage: Bacteria > Pseudomonadati > Pseudomonadota > Alphaproteobacteria > Rhodobacterales > Paracoccaceae > Paragemmobacter > Paragemmobacter aquarius. The sequence continues at coordinate 254,451 of NZ_CP028919.1, read as the reverse complement.
GGGGCAACCCGAGTGTCCGGCACCTGCGTCGGCCGCACCGTTTCGGTGACGATCTCGTCCAGGATATCCTGGGGCAGGCACACATAGACCGGCCCCATGGGCGGCGTCAGCGCAACCTTTATGGCACGGCGCAGGATGCGCAGCAGCGATCCCGGATGGGTTACCATGGTCGCCCACTTGGTAACGGGCCGCGCCATGCTGACCAGATCGGCCGCCATCTGCGCGTCCATCGCCTGATAGCGAATGCCCGCATCTCCACCCAACACCAGAATCGGGCTTTGGCCGCGCATTGCCTGATACATGGCACCGATGGCATTTCCCAAGCCGGGACTGGAATGGATTTGCGCCACAGCCAGCCCGCCGGTCGACCGCGCATAGGCATCTGCCGCATATACGGCGATGCTTTCCTGCAAGGTCAAAACGTAATTCAACGCCGGCCTGTCGCCCAAAGCGTCGAGCAAACCCTGCTCGACGGTTCCGGGATTACCGAAAATCTTTGTCACACCGTCGGCCAATAACTGGTCGAGCACGGCATAATGTCCGGTCCGGGTCATCTAAAATTCTCTTCCTGATAAATGATCCAGCACGCCGCGCCTCACCAACCCGACCGCTTCATGCCTTTTGAAAGGACATCGACAAACCGGTCGCCAAATTCATGCGAGCATTGCAGCGAGCGGGCCGTAATGAACGGGTAATCCACAATGACCGAGGTGCCTTTCCCGAAATTACCGTGGTACTGACCATGTGCACCCACTGCGTCTGCCAGCAGGTATTCAAGGCAATACGGCGGCGGTCCCATATTCAGGTCTGTGCCCATAAAGCCGGTGCCGTCATGATAATCATACTCGATGCAATGGCCGGTCACATGCTTGCCGAGCAGCAGCGATTTGCGCTCGTTGAAATCGCGCGCGAAAACAAGCGTGGCAACGCCGTAGCAAATTGCGCCGATCGGTTTGTCTGCCGCGTGAAAGCCCAACACCAGATCGTGCAAGCGCTGGTTATTCACCATGTCGATGATCGGCCCCGACCCGCCCACCAGCAGGATCGCATCATATGTCTCGATCGCCGCAGCCTGTGCCGCCTTGCGAGCCTCGTAATAGGCTTCCAGTTCGCGCAGGAAATCAGGACGCGATACATAGGGGCGTTCGGGGAACATCTGCGACAGGTTCAGCGTGGCGTCCAATGCGCCGCTTGCTTCAAACGCATCCACCAGCGCCTTGTCGGTCGGGGTGGTCACGCAAACGCCCAGCGGAGGGTCAATATAGGTCGTGTCGCGGCTCGGCGGCAGGCAAGGCGACCGTTTCCCCTTGGGAGTCACGAAATCGAACGTGTATCCCGCCGCTTCCAGCTTACGCAGCGGACCGACAAGCTCGATGCCCCAGTAACCATATTCGGACATTACCGCGAGAATGCGCTTCGTACTCATTTTGCTCCTGTGCCGTCTGACGGCGAGTTTGTATTACGACGGACCGAAAACCTGCGGTTCAGCCCCTGATCGGATGACGGGTGAAAAAATCAACGGCGGCTTCGCCAACGGCGATAGGGTTCATCGACTGCATACCGTGCGTGGCAAACGGGATGCCTGCGCGCTCAACATTCGGAAGCCAGCGCATCAGAAAGTCCTGCGTCTCCCGAAAACCGGGCATGGCGGCTTCCGATTGCAAGCCCATGCAGGCCAGAACCGGAACCGGCGTCTTATGCGGCGCATAGCTGTCGGCTTGCGAGGGGCGAAAGTCCCAACCGGCAATCGCTGAAAAATCCACTTCGAACGTCGTGGTCATAGACGCTTCAGCCCGCGCCCATACGTCCAACGGTCCGGTCATTTGCACTGCTGACAGGAAATCGGGCCCACACACCAATTCCATGTAGCGCAAGCCCGCTCCCAGCTTGTCGCCCGCCTGATACAGCTGGATGGCAGCCATGTAGGCGTCTGTATTGGCCTTGATAGCTGCCTCGCTCTCGCGCGGCAGGTACGGCTCGAGCAGTACTGCAGATGCAAATCGGTCAGGATACTTCAACAGCGCCTCGAAGCCGATCACGCCACCAAAGGAAAAGGCCATCAGATGCGCCTTTTCGATCTTCAAGTGATCCAACAGTTCGACCGCATGCCGAGCACCGTCTTCAATGCTCACACCAGACCCTTCAAAGGTGCTGCCGTTGTAACCCGCGCGGTAGTAACTGATGACTTCGAAGCCGTCATAAAGCGGCGGATACAGTCGAAGCGGTATCGCAAGACTATCGCTCAGACTCGTGCCGTGGATCATCAGGACCGGTTCCCCCGTCCCGCACTGGAAATAACGCAAAGCGGCACCGCTGACCGGCGCGACCTTATCAGGATCGATCTGGAAATCCGGCCGCTGCACGAGCGCGTGACGCAGCATGGTCAGGCCCCCAGAATTTCGGCGAGGACACTGTCAATATTGGTCCGGTCCGTCTCGGACAGCGAAAAAGTAGCGAGGTGTCCTGACGAACCCTCCAGATGCCGGAACAACGAACCGGGTGTCGCAGCAGCGTCAAGCGCACCTTCTTCCGGCGGAAACATCGCATCGCCCGTAAAAGCAGCGACCATCACGCGGGCCTTGATGCCGGCCTGCGCCTTGCGAATATCGCCACCCCGCGCGGGATCGGCGGCCCAGGCTTTTCGCGCCTGCAAGACCAGATCGTTCGGGTCATAGGGCAACCAGAACGCTTCCCAAAAGCGTGCAACGAAATCGGGAACCGATGAAAAGCCGAGATTGCGCCAGACTTCCTCGCCCATCTTGTAAAAGGCCTTCGGCGGCAGGGTAAGCGCCGCCAGATGCCCGATCTGACGCTTCCCCGCCTGCAAGGAAGCGCCATCCGCATAGTGTCCGTTGGCCCAGAACGGATCGGTCGTCAGCGGCTCTTCGATCACGCTTTTCAGCCAAAGCTTCGTCCAGTCGGATGGTTTGGCGGCCCCGGCGATCGACGCCATACGCTTCACTGCGTCGGGAAAACGCACGGCCCACTCATAGGTCTGCAACGCACCGACCGACCAGCCCAGCACCAGTTGCAACTCGGCTACACCGAACACCTCGCGCAGCATCTGCTCCTGCGCGATTACGTCGTCGGCGATGGTGGACTGGGGAAAAGAAGCGCCGTCATAAGGTGCCGGCGTGTTGGACGGCGACGAAGACGGGGCGATCCCAAATTGTCCCGGCAAGATGATGAAGTATTTGGAAGGATCTAGCGGGCGTCCCTCGCCGATCCATATCTCAAGCGCTTCAGGAACGCCTCCGAGAAAGCACGGGAACAGGATTGCGTTCGATTTTTCGGCATTCAGCAATCCATGCGTCCGATACGAGATGCGCGCAACCGGCAACGTCGCTCCCGATTGCATCCGGAAGTTCTGAATTTCGAAGACGCCATTCTGGACAGTCATTTTAAAGCTTTCTTATGTTTTTCAGCAAAACATCTTAGTCCGGCAACGCACCCATCAGTACGGCAGGCGATTTTAAGGGGTAGGATCATTTTAACTACAGAAATTTACTCTAGTTTGCAGCGTACGCTCGCCGAATTGAGATATCCGCTTTCGATCGCATCTTGATATCTGAATTTGAGCGGACGATTGACAATCGAACGCTGTTGAAAGTAGTTGGCTAAAGCCGTGCGGGCAATCTATCTTTAGATACCTGCTCCTAGCCTTTTGGGAGCAAATATTTCTGCAAGAAAAAGAAAAGATCATATTGACTTATGGCTAATAAATATCTTGCAGTTTACAATTGCCAGGAATGCAGGTCGAAGCAGCTTATTATGACAAATATGTAAATTTGGAGCCACCAGTGATTCATCAGCACATCTACGCAACACCACGTCCGGGAATGACCGAGGCCGACTTTCAGGACTATTGGCTGAACGTTCACGCTGTCCGCTTTGCGGTCAAGATACCGCAGATTGCCCGCTACCGGCTTGCCCTTCGCGTCCCGTGCAGCATAGACACCGCGCCGATCTGGAGCGGTTGTGCCGAAATCTGGCTGCGCAACGACGCCGAACAACTTGCCTCGATGCAAACGCCCGAGTTCCTTCAGGGTGCGCGGATCGACGAGCCCAACTGGGCTGCCTTCTGGATGACTGCCGTTCTCGATTGCGAAACGCAAACCGTACTCGACGGCCCTGTCCCTGCGGATGGCGTCAAGCTTCTGGTCCTCGCCAAGCGCAATCTTGCGCTTGATGTGGCTGCGTATCGCGACAACCGGCGCGCCGAACTTGTTGCAGGTGCGGCCTTGATCCCCGGCCTTCTCCGCTGCGATTTGGCTTTTGCACGCGACGGACTCTATACCGTCGGTGAAGCGCGCTTCGACGAAGTGGCGCACTACTGGTTTGCAAGCACCGCAGCCGCCGAGGCAGCCTTTGCCAGCTCGACCAGCCCGGTGATGCTGCCAAAGGCCGCAGGGTCGACGCTGGACCCGCGCCAGATCTTTCCGATGCTCACCAAGGAATATTGGCTGATCGGGCCGGATGCGCGGGCTACGGCGTAAGCCAAACTTGGCCAATACGAAATTTCAAACACGCCGCTCGATGCGGCACAGGGTCTGAATCATGACAGAATTCGATTTCATCGTCGTAGGTGCGGGCGCTGCGGGCTGCGTGCTGGCGAACCGTCTGGTAACGATGGGGAACGCCAGAGTCGCCCTTCTGGAAGCAGGACCGGTCGACAGCATTCCAGCGATCCACGCCACGGACATCGGCTCGATGACCTCGATGTGGGGACCGGGCGAGCAGAACTGGGCCTTCCAGACAGCACCGCAAACCGGAATGCACGGTCGCCGCGTCGATATTGCTCAAGGTCGCGGCCTTGGCGGCGGAACTGCCATCAATGCCATGATGTATGTGCGCGGCAACGCACGCGACTTTGATCGCTGGGCCGAAATGGGCGCTACCGGTTGGTCCTACCGCGATGTCCTGCCCTATTTCAAGCGGTCCGAATCCTTCGATGGCGGCGACGATGCCTATCGCGGGCGATCGGGCGGCTTGCAAGTGATCGACATGCCCGTCACGTCTGCCGCCTCGGCGGCCTTCCTGCAGGCTGCCCGTTCGACAGGGTTGTCGACCGCAGCGGAAGATTTCAATGGCGCACAGCAGGAAGACAACGCCTTCCTCTACCAGTCCACACGCGCCGATCCCGGTTCACGCTGCAGTACAGCCACGGCCTTTCTCGATCCCCTGCGTGGCGATCCGCGATTGACGGTTCTGACCGGGTCGCTGGCAACTCGCGTGCTTATCGAAGACGGTTGCGCCGTTGGCCTAGAGTACGTGTGCAATTCCGTCACCACCTCGATCCGCGCCACGCGCGAGGTGATCCTTTGCGCGGGCGCGTTCCTGTCGCCACAGCTTCTTATGCTTTCCGGCATCGGCCCTGCCGAAACGCTTCGGACGCATGGCATCGCTTTGGTGGCAGATGTGCCGGGCGTCGGTCAAAACCTGCATGACCACCTTCTTTTGCCCGTCGCCTATCGTGCAACGGCAGATCAGGATCCGCCGCAGTTGCTGTCCGAAGCAGGGCTGTTCACGTACAGTGGCGTTTTCGACCGCGAAACGAACTCGCCCGATCTTCAATTCTTCTTTGGACCGATTCAATACGCCGACCCTGAATATGTCGACGGTGGTCCCGGCTTCACGCTGGTGCCGATCCTCGCTCAGCCGCGCAGTCGTGGCTCGGTCACTCTCGCATCCGCCGATCCCCTGACAAAGCCGCTGGTCGACCCCGCTTACCTGTCCGACCCCGCCGATGTCGAAGTGCTGGTCAGGGGCGTCAAGCTGGCACGACGTCTGGCGCAAGATGCCGCGTTTACCGTGCTGCGCGACCGCGAGCTTGCCCCCGGCGCCGACATCGCCAGCGACGAAGCCCTGGCAGCCTACGTGCGTGCGTCGGCGTCGACGGTCTGGCATCCGGTCGGCACCTGTCGCATGGGCGCCGCAGATGATCCTACGGCTGTCGTCGATCCGTCACTTCGCGTGCGCGGCGTCACCGGCCTGCGCGTGGCAGACGCCTCGGTGATGCCGATGATCACTGCCGGAAACACCAATGCCGCAACCATCATGATCGGTGACAAAGCCGCCGACTTGATCTTGCTTTGAAGACGATAAGGACCAAACAAATGGACCACACATTCGATTACATCATTGTAGGCGGCGGCACGGCCGGTTGCGTGCTGGCGAACCGGCTTACCGATGATCCCGCCATTTCCGTGCTGATGATCGAGGCGGGCGGCAACGCGATCAACGACGCCGTCGAAAGCCCGTTCCGCTGGAACGAACTGCTGCTGACAGATCTGGACTGGGCCTATATGGGCGTGCCCCAACCAGGACTCCAGGGCCGTCAGGTCTATTCCGCCTCGGGTCGCGGCATCGGCGGCACGTCGAACATCTTTCACATGATCCACACGCGCGGACGCCCGCAAGACTATGACGACTGGGCGGCCCAAGGCGCGTCGGGTTGGTCCCATTCCGATGTGTTGCCCTACCTGCAAAAGCTAGAGCGCCAGCTTGACGGCACCAACCCGACCGCTGGCAAGGCTGGAATGATCCCGGTCAGCAACGCTGGCGACACCGGCAACCCCGTTTCGCGCACCTTCATCGATGCTTGCGTCGAAATCGGTTACCCCGAGGTCGATGACTTCAACGCTTCCAATACCGGCGCAGGCTGGCACCACGTCGACATGGAAGCCGGCAAACGTGTCGGTGTCTATGCCGCCTATTACGCTCCGGCGAAAGATCGCGCCAACCTGACCGTGGTGACACGGGCGATGGCGAACCGCATCGTTCTAGACGGCAAGCGGGCGACGGGCGTCGAGTATTCCGCCGATGGCAGCACGGTCATTGCAACAGCCCGCCGCGAAGTGCTGGTTACGACCGGCACGATCCAGACACCAAAGTTGCTGATGCTGTCGGGCATCGGTCCAAAGGCTGATCTCGATGCGCTGGGATTGGACGTAAAGCACGTCCTGCCTGGCGTCGGACAAAACCTGCATGATCACCCGCTGGTCATCGGCCCTATCGGGTATCTGGCCGAACCTGCCCTGCCGCCACGCGGAAATGTGACGGAAGTCGCATTGTTCTGCTCGAGCTCGAACGACCAATCCGTACCCGATCTCGAGATTTGCCTCGTCCACCGCGCTCCGTTCGGCCCGAAATTCTTTGAAAGTGTGATCAAGCGCGTGCAGACAGGCCAGCCCGTCGCAAATGCGACCGAACTGGTTGACCCGCATGTAGTGCTAGCCCTGCCCGGTCTTGTACGCCCCCTGTCGCGCGGGTCGATCCGGCTGCAAAGCACCGATCCTGCCGCGCATCCGCTTGTCGATTGTAACTATTTCGGCGAGGCATCCGACCTTGAACGAACGGTCGATATGATCGAGATTTCGCGCAAGATCTTTGCTGCCAAGGCCTTTGCCGAAGGTCTGGGTCTGGTCGAATTGTCGCCCGGTCCCACCGTCACCACCCGTGACGCGCTGCGCCAGTGGGTGATCGAAAACATCGGCTCGTATTACCATTTCGTCGGCACCTCCAAGATGGGCACCGATGCGATGGCAGTGGTCGATCCGACGCTCAAAGTGCATGGCATCGACGGGCTGCGGATCTGCGATGCTTCGATCATGCCGACGATCGTTTCGGCAAATACCCATACGACCACGGTGATGATCGCCGAACGCGCGGCCGATTTCATTCTGGGACAGGCATGATGGCGAAAACTGTCAACGGGGTGCGCTATGTCTGTCTCTGAACTCGCGAGGTTCCTCGAACACTGCTCGGACCGGCCCGACGTACTGGCGCGTTACGAACGCATGGCACTTCCCGACCTGATGTTTGCTGCCCGCTGCGACGGCTTCGATTTGCGAACCGGTGATTTTGGCACCCTGATTGGCGGCATGGAGGTTTGGCGCATCACAGTTGCCGACGGTCAGCCCATAGACGGCGAAAGCCGGCTGTGGCGGGCAATGTGGGGCCGGTCACGGCTCGATTACATCGTGCATGAACTCTGGGCTCCAATGGACGCGGTCGTGCGTAACACGCTGGTATCAGAGGCCGAAAATGGTTGATCAGTCTGTTTTCGAATATCTCCTTGTCTTGGGTAAAGACGACGCCCGCTTGTCGGCCTTGCGTCTTGCCCCCAAAGAAGTCGTGCTCGCCGATGCCCGCGACCACGGCTACAGCTTCGACGAAGCCGGCTACGATACGACGCTTTGGCAAACCGAAATCGCCTTGGCCGAACGCATCGGTGAACCCTTCGATTTCGCCTGTTCGATGTGGGAAACCATGTGGGGCAAGACCTATCTCGAATATCTGGCGCTAACAGTCGCCCCCGTGGCTTTGGCCGCGTTCCCTACGGCCGGTCTACGCAGCCCTCAGAAAAAGTCATGACATGATATTCAAATCTTCAATGCGTGCCTTTGTTGCCGTTGCCATCGCCACTGTATCGTTCGGCCTGTCGCCGGCCTCGGCACAAGTCGTTGCATCCGGTGCGGCCCCCCTCCCCCTTGCCCCCGATGTCGCCGCGATCGTCGATCGCGGCACGCTGATCGTTGCGATGACATCCTTCGACAACCCGCCGTTTTATAGCGGTAGCGGCAAGCATCTCGAAGGCATCGACGTGACGCTCGCCGAACGGGTGGCGGAAGCCTTGGGGGTCAAGGTGGAATTCAACCGCGACGCCGAGACCTTCAACGACGTCGTTGCAAAGGTCGCGCTGGGACAGGCCGACCTTGCGATTTCCAAGATCAGCCGCACCCATGCGCGGGCGCAGGTCGTCGCCTTCTCGGAACCATACGCGCGGCTGCGTCACGCCCTCATCTTCAACCGGCTCAAGCTGGCCCGCATGACCGAAGGCCGCGACATCGCAGAAGTCGTACGCCACTTCGAAGGGTCTATCGGCGTGATCGAAAATTCCTCCTTCGCGACATTCGCCAAAGAGCGGTTCCCCCACGCGACCGTTGTGCCGTTTAAAACATGGGACGAGGTGATCGAGGCAACCATCGCCGGCAAGGTCGACGCCTCGTACCGCGACGAATTCGAAATCCGCAAAGTGGCCGTCGACCGTCCCGATGCCTCGATCAGCCTGCGCACCGTGACCATCAACGATGCACGCGATTCCATCGCCGTGGCCGCGCCGTGGGACCGCCCGCGCCTGCTGGGCATCGTCAACCAGGTGATCGACGAGCGTGCCACACAAGTAACGGCAGACGAATTGATCGCGCTTTACCGGGCCTCGACCGAAACCGAAGGGGGCCACTGACATGTCCAGCACGATCAGCCGCATCCTGCTTCATCCGCTTCTGCTGCTCGCGGTCATCATAACCGCAATCTTCACAGGCATCCAAAGCCCCGAGACGGCCAAGCAGTTCGCACCGATCGGCGGCTATTACATCAGCCTGCTGAAGATGATCATCCTGCCCTATCTGTTCGTCACCATCACATCGGGCGTGGCCCGCATGGCGTCGGACCCGAGCGCAAAGCAATACATCAAGCGCATTGTCCTGATCTATCCCGCTGCAATGGTGCTGTCGGCCTCGGTAGCGCTAGCCTGCACCTTTATCCTGCCCCCCGGCGGCACGGTTGACGGCACGGTCATGGAAGCACTCGGCGGCATCGTCAGCGGCAGCGAAAACGGCGCCAGCGCCACCGATGTCGAAATCACGCTTTCCGGCTCGGACGCAAAGGCAACCGACGATCCCGCGATCAGTCTCCTGGACAGGTTCATTCCCGAAAACATCTTCGCCGCCCTCAGTTCGGGTGACAGCCTCAAGACCGTCATATTCTGCATCGTCTTCGGCGCGGCCCTAGCGCGCAGTTCCGGCTCGGGGACAGGGGCGCTCTTGGGGTTTTTCTCGGTCGTGCAGCATGCCTGCACACAGGTGATCCGCTGGCTCAACCTGTTGCTGCCCTTTGCCCTGTTCGCGATGCTTGCGGCACAGGTCGCCAGCGTCGGGGTCGGGCCATTGCTGTCCTTGGGCCGGTTCATCGAGGTGCAAGCCCTTTCGGGTGCGGTCCTGCTGACAATTGCGGTCCTGGTCATCTCGTATCGCGCGCGCATATCGCCGTTGGCCGCCCTCGGCCAACTCGGAGATACGATCATCATGGCCGTGAGCACGCGGTCAAGCCTTAGCTGCATTCCGATCGCTGTGCGCGAAATGACCGAAAACCTGCGGTTCGCACCAAAGGGCGTCGATCTTGTCCTTCCGCTCGGCATCACGCTTTGCCGCGTCGCGACCGTTTCCTACCTTCTGATCGGCACCGTGTTCATCGCCCAGGTCTACGGCGTCGAAATCGATGCCCGCGGCTATGCGACGATCTTCATCGCCTCGATTGCAGCCGGTCTGGCCGCCAGCGGTGCTACGGGCGCAATGGCCGTCATGCTGATCAGCCTTGTCGCGGAACCCATGAAATTGCCTGTGGAAGCGGCAATCGTGCTTTTCATCGCGGTCGATCCGGTGATCGACGTGGTCCGCACCTTGGTACTCGTCTACGGCAACTGCGCCCTCGCCTCGCTGATCGTGCCGCGTCCGGTCGCCGATGGCCACCAAGCCGCCCTGTCTCCCGCCACCGCTCAAGCCGCCAAATGACATGCTTGTAGGTGTTCTGGGAGGCATGGGTCCATCTGCCACGGTCGACTTCCTCGACAAACTGACACGCTTGACGGTGGCGGATGTCGACCAGAACCATGTGCGCGTCCTGACTCTGTCCGACCCCGACATCCCCGACCGCTCGGCCGCCATAGCAGGACAAGGCGCCAGCCCCGAAGCCGCGCTGTGTGATCGCCTGCGGCTGCTTGAGCGCGCCGGTGCGGGGATCATCGTCATCCCCTGCAATTCGGCGCACTACTGGTTCGATGCGCTGCAAAAGGCAGTCGCGCCCCCGATCCTGTCAATCGTCGAGTCCACGCTTTCCGACCTGAGCGAAGCCGTGGCAACAAAGGCCCTGATCGGCGTGCTTGCGACCCCCGGCACAATCGCATCCGGCATCTACCAAAGGCCGCTTGTCGCCGCCGGCTATGTACCTGTCGTTCTGGACCAGCCAACCCATGACCGGTTCATCGAAGGCGGCATCCGTCTGGTCAAAGCAGGACATATCGCCCGGGGCCGTGACAGTCTGGAAAAGGGCCTTCGCCTGCTTGCCGCGTCCGGCTGCACCAATGCCATCCTCGGCTGCACGGAAATTTCGGTAGCCTTCGGGCTGGAAACCGAAAGTCAGGGCGTCCGCCTGTATGACAGCAATCTTTCCCTCGCCCGTGCGCTGCTCCGCAGGCTCGGACGCATTCCCAGATTTTGACGGCCTGATCCATGACCCATTCCCACGCCGATAAGCACCGCCACACAATGCTTCGCTTGCTCACCTCGGGTCCGGGAGTGCTAGCCGCTGCCATACTCGGGGTCTGGCTCGGAACGCTCTTTGCCTTCGACGATCTGCCGGACAGGTTCCAGCAGATTTACTCCACGATCTACCGCACCATGGCCCTGCCCTTTCTGGCGCTGACCATCGTCCATTCCATCATCAGCCTCAGGCGCGACGAAACCGGCGCGAACCCGACCAGCCTGCGCATTATGGTCTATCTTCCGCTGGCAATGGTGCTTGCAGCGGTCGTATCGATTGCGGTTTCATGGGTCATCTGTGCCGCGGCCGATACGGCGGTCGCCAACGGCATAGGCCCCTTGATCGCAGCTTTCGACAAGGCGGATGCCAACTTTGTCGAGGTCTCCCTTGCAGCCCCCGACTCTGTCGAGCCATCGCTGCTTGCCCGCCTCGTAACGGGGTTCATTCCCGAAAACATCTTCCACGCTTTGGCCACCGCCAATATCGGTCAGATGATCGTCTTTCTGATCATCTTCTCCATCGCCATCCTCAATCTCGCCCCCGGTTACAGCGCCGGATTTCTCGAAGTCGTCGGCGCAGCAAGACGGCCCTTCGAGCATTTGATGGAGGCGATGCAATACTTTGTTCCGGTCGCGGTCTTCATGTATGCCATCCACGCATCGCATGCCGTTTCCGCCGCCGATTTCTCGGCGCTGAAACTGCTGTTCGGCGTTGTTGCCGCCGCATCGCTGGCCGTGCTTCTGGCTGCGGTCCTGCTTGTGGCCGTGCTGACCCTGAAATCACCACTTGCCGTGGCATCCGACCTGAAAGCCTCGGCACTGGCAGGCATCCTCGCCATGACGGAAGAAGCCGCATTGCCCGAAATGCTGCGCCGTATCCGGCGGCACTCGGCCGACTCCGAAGATGACGACACGCAGGAAATCGTGGCGTCACTCGGCCTGTCGATCGGACGCTTTGGCATGATCGCCATTCTGGCCAGTGTTCTCACCTACACCTTGGCGCTGTATGATCTGCCCGCCAGTCTTTCCATGCTTGCCAGTGTCGTTGCCCTGTCGGTCCTCGCCGCGGTGCTGATCTCGGGCCTGAATGGTCCGGGCGTGTTCGCCGCCTCGATTGCCTTTTGCGGAATGGAACTCGGCCTGCCGGTCGAGGCTTTGGCCGTGCTCGTCATCGTGCTGGAACCATTGCTCGAATTGCTGCTCATTCCGGTCTCCGTTGCCGTTACCCATGCGCTGGTCGAGGTCGTATCGGCAAGCACGGCGCGGGCAAAACGCATCTCAGCCGCGCCCGCCCTGACTGGCGATGCCTGACGCCTCGGCGTCCAGCATCGCACGCAGGATCGCGCGATCCTCGGCCCCCATACCGCGCCAGAGCGCCTCGATCCGCGCCACCGTGCCCGTTACGCTTTCGCCCGCTTCCGCTTTTGGCGCATGGCGTCCCGCCACGGTCTGGCGCAACCGCTCGGAAAAGGCCGTAGCGATGATTCCCGCAGGCAGCGCCACCATGCCCAGACTGGCAATCGCCAGTACCATCGTCATCGCGCGCCCCACCACAGTCACCGGATACACATCGCCGTAACCGATAGAGCTTAACGTCACTACCGCCCAATACATCGACGCCGGAATGGAACTGAACCGGTCCGGCTGGGCGGAATGCTCGGCGAAATACACTCCGGTTCCGGCAAGCGTCGTCAGGACAAACAGGATAAACACCGCCGCTTGCAACGTCTGCCTTTCGTCGCGGACAACATCCACGATCAGCGCCAGCGCCTTCGAGTGCCGCACCAGTTTCAGCATGCGGAACAGGCGCAAGACCGGAAACAGCGCCAGATCCCAGCCCGCAAAGAAGAACAACAGCGGCAGCAAAGCCAGCAAATCGATCAACGCCCCCGGCGTGAACCCGTAGCGCAACCTGCCCATCAAGGGACGGGCGAAACGCGGATCGCAGGGTACGGAATACAGCCGCAGCCCGTATTCCAGCAGGAACACAGCCCCGATCAGCACATCCAGCGAGGCAAACTGCCGATGAAAGCGCAACTGCAACGACGCGACAGTCTCGAGCGTGACGATCAGCACCGACGCCGCGACACTCCAGATCAGGAACCGCTCGACCAGATCATGCAGACGCCCACCCCCTTCGGGCGAAAACAACAGATTGTAGACTTTCCTTTGCAGGCTTTCGTCACGGTTTGCCGAATGGAACTCGGCCCATTGCGGCCTGAAAACATGCAGCGCCGACGCCAGCCGAAACAACCTCAACAAGCGCGAAACGCCAAGATCGACAGGAAAGACCAGCGACAACCACGCAGGCAGGATCGCGACAAGATCGACCAGAGCCATGGGCGACAGGATATATCGCATGACGCCCGGCCTTTTCCCGCCCTGTTGCGGGCCGTGTCGGGCAACGGCAATCCGCACCAGATATTCCAGTGTCAGCAGCACCGTTGCCAGCAGATCCAGCCCGCGCATCCAGCGCGCGGCACTCGAACCGATCACCCCGCCAAGATCGAACCACGCCGCAAGCGACGCACCGCAAACCACGGCGACCACGGATCGATCCACAAAACGGGCAACCGGATCGGCGGGATCATGAAGATGGAACACCGCGTGAAGGCGCGCCCCGAGTGAAGGGTGTGGCCGGATGCTGGCATCGTGCATGAAAAGTCGCGCCTTAAAGAAATTCCACGCAGCCTCGATGGCCACGCCATAAAGCCGCACAATGCTTGCTCCAGCCGCATCGTTCAATTCCGCCATCCGCTGCACCTTACTATCTTTCGCTTCCCGCCAAGCGGGCGCGTTCGCGGAAGCATTGCAAAGCCTCGAGTCCATTGTGTTGGACGGCCTCAAGCACGGCCACTTTGAGGTGCCCCTAGATTTGTAGACGCTTTGCCGCCTAACTTTGAGGCTAGGAGGCCGACATGGGGACGAGCAATTACAGCGACGAGTTCAAGCGTGACGCGGTGCAGCAGATCCGGGTGCGTGGGTATCCGGTTCGTGAGGTTTCGCAGCGCCTCGGGGTGAGTTCGCACTCGCTTTACAAGTGGCTTCGACTGTTTGCCGAGCCTTCGGCGAAGGTCGTCGGCGTGCAGGCCTGGTCCGAGAGCGGCAAGGTCTACGGCTATCGCAAGCTGGCTGACGATCTGCGCGATCAGGGGGAGCAGGTCTCCGGGAACCGGGTCGCCCGGCTGGCTGGCCTTGCGGGCATCGCCGCCCAGATCGGCTACAAGCGCCGCCCGGGACGATATGGCGGGAAGCCTGCTGTGGTCGCGTCCAACACCTTGGGCCGCCAGTTCGAGGTCGATGCGTCCGACAAGGTCCGGGTGACCGACATCACCTACATCGAGACCCACGAGGGCTGGCTATACCTGTCTGTCGTCATCGACCTCTTCTCGCGCCCCTCGCCATGGGCCTCGGACCAGTGGCGGCACCATGGCTCGAGGTGGGCTGGTCCGCCCAGCCCCGCATGACAACCGACCTGGCGCTGCAGGCCCTGCTTGCAGCCGTCTGGCGGCGCAAACCCACGGCCAAGGTGATGATCCATTCTGACCAGGGATCGCAGTTCACCAGCCGCGAGTGGCAGGTGTTCCTTGCCCGGCACAATCTTGAGCCCAGCATGAGCCGCCGCGGGAACTGCCATGATAATGCGGTGGCCGAAAGCTTCTTCCAGCTCTTGAAGCGGGAACGCATCCGACGCCACACCTACCTGACCCGCGATGCCGCAAGGCAGGACGTCTTCGAGTGCATCGAGATGTTCTACAACCAGAAGCGCAAACACACGAACAATGGCATGCTGTCGCCAGTTGACTTCGAAATCAGGCAGCAGAAACTGAACGAGGCAGGTGTCTAGGAAACTAGGGGCACCTCAATGATCAGTTCTTGGGTGAACCTGCTGCGCTTGATCTCTGATCCTCTCGGTTGGGCCAGAGTCCACCTCAAACTGGATTAGGCGGAGGGGGCAACGTCACCCTCACTGCCCTTATTTGCTTGGCCCAAACGCAAAAAGCCCCGCAGTGAGGCGGGGCGCATGTCTTTGATAAAGCTGTAATATTTTGGTTGCGGGGGCAGGATTTGAACCTGCGGCCTTCAGGTTATGAGCCTGACGAGCTACCGGGCTGCTCCACCCCGCGTCCGTTCCCGAGAGCTTTTTGTTTGCGATCGGGGGTATGTCAAGGTTTAGAGAGATCTGTTTCTTTCTAGGTTTGGCGGTGACCTACTCTCCCACGTCTTGAGACGGAGTACCATTGGCGCGACGGCACTTAACGGCCGGGTTCGGGATGGGACCGGGTGTTTTGCTCGTGCTATGACCACCAAACCGAGGAAGAAACAGGCTGCGGCGTTGGCGTTTATCCGTAAGGATTTGGCCTGTTTTTTCACCGCAGCTTACATCATGTTGATTGTTCCAAGTCATTTCGTGTTGCTTTTGACGATCCGTTTCGGGGCTTATGTTAGCCTTGCTGTTTCTGGATCAAATCAAGCCTATCGAGCAATTAGTACCGGTCAGCTGAATGCATTGCTGCACTTACACCTCCGGCCTATCGACGTGGTGGTCTTCCACGGCTCTCAAGGGAGATCTTGTTTTGAAGGGGGCTTCCCGCTTAGATGCCTTCAGCGGTTATCCTGTCCGAACATAGCTACCCAGCACTACCGTTGGCACGATAACTGGTCCACCAGTGGTTCGTTCACCCCGGTCCTCTCGTACTAGGGGCAACTCTTCTCAAATCTCCTACACCCACGGCAGATAGGGACCGAACTGTCTCACGACGTTCTAAACCCAGCTCACGTACCTCTTTAAATGGCGAACAGCCATACCCTTGGGACCTGCTCCAGCCCCAGGATGAGATGAGCCGACATCGAGGTGCCAAACGATGCCGTCGATATGGACTCTTGGGCATCATCAGCCTGTTATCCCCAGCGTACCTTTTATCCGTTGAGCGATGGCCCTCCCACTTGGGACCACCGGATCACTATGACCGACTTTCGTCTCTGCTCGTCTTGTCAGACTTGCAGTCAGGCAGGCTTCTGCCATTGCACTCAACGACCGATTTCCGACCGGTCTGAGCCTACCTTCGCGCGCCTCCGTTACTGTTTGGGAGGCGACCGCCCCAGTCAAACTCCCCACCATGCAGGGTCCCGGATCCGGATAACGGACCGCGGTTAGACATCAAGAGTGCGAAGGGTGGTATCTCAAGGGAGGCTCCACGAGGACTGGCGTCCCCGCTTCGATGCCTACCACCTATCCTGCACATCACAATCCTGATGCCAGTGCAAAGCTGGAGTAAAGGTGCATGGGGTCTTTCCGTCTAACCGCGGGAAGTGTGCATCTTGACACACAGTTCAATTTCGCTGAGTCCACGTTAGAGACAGCGGGGAGATCGTTACGCCATTCGTGCAGGTCGGAACTTACCCGACAAGGAATTTCGCTACCTTAGGACCGTTATAGTTACGGCCGCCGTTTACTGGGGCTTCAATTCAGAGCTTGCACCCCTCCTTTTAACCTTCCAGCACCGGGCAGGCGTCAGACCCTATACGTCGCCTTACGGCTTCGCAGAGCCCTGTGTTTTAAGTAAACAGTCGCCACCCCCTAGTTTGTGCCCCCCGCCCGCACTTGCGTACAGACGGGGCCTCCTTCT